>JALZLQ010000256.1 GCA_030858605.1 Chloroflexota bacterium | reverse complement strand
TCCACCTGCCCGGCTTCCCAGGTCACGCTCGACTTCGCACTCGAGAAGGCGATCCTGGAGGCCGCCCCTGAGCTCACTCGCGTGGAGGCCGAGGAGATCGGGGCACCCGCTGCAGCGGCGGCCCCGGGACCCGCCACGCCGCTGATCCAGCTTCAGCCCCTCGGTTCACGCGATGGCTCGCCGGTACCTGTCAACGGTGGAGCGGCCGTGATGCCCGCCGGTCCCGGCGAGTGGCTGGAAGTGCCCGGCGCCCTCTCCTTCTCCCCGCACATGTTGGCGGGGGTCAAGCTGGGCGATACGGCCGTGCTGGTCTGCCGCTCCGATGGCCAGCTCTACGCCTACCGCGACGCGTGCCCCTCCTGCACCTCCGCCCTTCAGGCAGGCAGCCTGGACGACCAGATCCTGAGCTGCCCGAAGTGCGGGCACCGCTTCGATGTCCGGCTGGCCGGCCGCTCCGTGGAGGGCAGTGCCCTGCACCTCGACCCGTTTCCGCTCATCGCAGCCGCGGACACCATCCGTATCGCCGTCCCAGCAGCACGCGCCTGAGCCGGCCGCGATGAACATGCGCGGCTCCGTCGATGACGGCCCAGACGGGACCACGGGTGAGAGAGGGCACGAGGGCAAGGGCGCCAATGGGCACGATCGGAGCGCCGGTCCGTTGGATGGGAAGCGCGTCGCGAGCGGCCCCTCGCCAGTGGGGATGCGGCGCTTCCTGGAGCCGCGCGGCCCCGCCCAAGGCAACCAGCCCGACCCACTCCTCCTCAGGCGCTTCCTCGAACCTCGGCAGAAGGCCGCGCCCGGCGAGGCCTGCGAGTTCTGCACCGAGGCGATCTCGCACGAGCACTCGCACGTCGTGAACGTCGAGACGCGCGCGCTGATGTGTTCCTGCCGCGGCTGCTTCCTCCTCTTCTCCCACGACGGTGCTGCCGGTGGCAAGTATCGCGCCGTGCCTGATCGCTCGCTCTACGATCCCGAGTTCGTTCTCACGAGCGCCCAGTGGGATTCCTTGCAGATCCCCGTCGGGATGGCCTTCCTCTTCCACAACTCGGCACTTGGCCGGGCTGCGGCGTTCTATCCCAGTCCAGCCGGAGCGACCGAATCGCTACTTCCGCTCGAGGTCTGGGATGAGATCCGTGACGCGAACCCGATGCTGCGGGACATGGCCGCCGACGTGGAGGCGCTGCTGGTGCGCCGTACGAAGACGGAACGCGACTGCTACATCGTGCCCATCGATCGCTGCTACGAGCTGGTCGGCGTGATCCGCCAGTGGTGGAAGGGCTTCGACGGCGGGGAAGAGGCGCACCGCGAGATCGACGCCTTCTTCGAGCGACTGCGCGAGGACAGCGATCGTCCGCGTCCCGTGGCCAGGGCGTAGCCGTGCTGGCCCGTCATGAGTGATCTGACCTTCGCCGTCCTTGGCGCCCGCGCCGAGCCGTACGCGGCCGCGCCGACGCTCATGCTTCGCCTCGCCATAAGCGATCGCAGCGGTGACCCGATCCAGGCCATCGCGCTGCGCACGCAGATCATGATCGAGCCACGGCGCCGCCACTACACGGGTGCCGAAGAGGCGCGCCTCCTCGAACTCTACGGCGAGCCGGAGCGCTGGGGCGACACGCTTCAGACGCTGCTCTGGACGATCTCGTCAGTCATCGTGCCGTCCTTCACCGAGCGCACCGAGGTGGACCTGCCCATCGCGTGCACCTACGACTTCGAGGTAGCCTCTTCCAAGTTCTTCCACGCCCTGGAGGACGGGGAGATCCCCTTGCTGCTGCTTTTCAGCGGCACGGTCTTCGCACGGGGCCCGGCGGGCTTGCGTGTCGACCAGGTGCCCTGGCACGAGGAGGCCTCGTACCGCCTGCCGGTGAGCGTTTGGCGTGACCTGATGGACCAGTACTTCCCCGGCAGCGCCTGGATCCGCATGCGCAACGAGACCTTCGACGCACTGCACGCCTTCCGCGGCCGCAACGCGCTGCCCAGCTGGGATCAGACCATCGAGGAGTTGCTCCAGCGCGCGGGCGAGCGGAGGCTGGCGTGAGCTTCGACGTGGCCGAGAGGATCGCGGACGCCGTGCTCTACGAGGGGTACCTGCTCTATCCCTACCGCGCCTCCTCGGCCAAGAACCAGGTGCGCTGGCAGTTCGGCGTGATCGCTCCACGCGACCATGTCGATGCCGGCGGCTCGGAGCACTGGCAGATGCAGACCGAGTGCCTGGTCGAGCCCGGAGACGATGACTCGCCCCAGGACGGAGCGACGGGCGATCCGAAACTGCGCGTGCGCGTGCGCTTCCTGCACCTTCAGGCTCGCACGGTCGAGGAGGCGCTCGACCCGGAGGGTCAGAGGTTCGGTCCGGTGGATGTGCTGGAAGCGGCTGGCGAGGAGATCCGGTCATGGGAGGAAGCGGTCGAGGAACGCGTCGATCTGCCTCCGCTGGAGGTCCTGGCGCTCCTCAGCGGTCCATCGTCTTTTCCCTTGGAGGTGGCCGGCGGTCAGGACATCGAGGTCGTACGAGGGTCCATGGGAGCCATCACCGGTCGGATAGTCCGGACCAGGTGGCCCATCAAGGGAGAGGTGCAGATCGGCGCGCAGGAAGTCGACGGCTTTCTCCGTATGACCATCCGCATAGAGAACCTGAGCTCGATCCCGGCCGATGACGCAGCGCAGCGGGACGCCGCACTGCGGCACTCACTACTCAGCGCTCACACGCTGCTCGCTGTCAGCGGCGGCCGATTCGTCTCCCTGCTGGACACGCCGCAAGACGCGAGCAGCGCGGTCGCGACGCTGGACAACCGGCACACGTGGCCCGTGCTGGTGGGGGAGCCGGACAGCCGGGATGTGATGCTTTCCTCGCCGATCATCCTCTACGACCATCCGCAGATCGCGCCGGAG
>JALZLQ010000244.1 GCA_030858605.1 Chloroflexota bacterium | reverse complement strand
AGCAACCTCATGTCCGGCCGCATCGAGGGCAGCGACGGGGCCCATGCGTTGGCGCGCCTGGACACCGCCACGACGCTGCGCCTGCCACGCGACGGAGCCCAGGACGGTGCGCAGGTGCAGCTGGGTGTCCGGCCCGAGAAGATCCGCCTGGTCGATGGCGCTGCTCCGGTGCCCGACCTGAACTTCCTGAGCGGCCGCGTGCGGGATGCCAGCTACACCGGTGTAAGCACGCAGTACCTGGTCGATCTCTCCACAGGCAGCACCATGACCGTCTACGAGCAGAACACGGCCCGCTCCGGGGCGCACACGATCCACCGCCCCGGCGACATGGTCGGCCTGGCCTGGTCGCCGACCGACACGTTCGTCGTCCGGCCAGAGCAGGCAGACTCCCCAGGATCAGAACAGCAGGAGGTTTCCGATGCACGACCGACGTGAAGCGCTGGACCAGGTCATCGCCGCACCGGTGACGCGGCGGCGCATGCTTCAGTTGACGGCCGTCACCGGCGTTGGCGCCTTCCTGGCGGCCTGCGGCACGGCCGGCACCGGCACGCCCTCGCCCATCGCCACGACTGGTGCCACGGCCGCAGCGAGTCCTACCCGGTCCCCGTCGCCAACGGGCACTCCGGGCGCTTCGGCGACGGCTGGCGCGAGCGCCACGGCCGCGGCCACGGCTTCGGCCGATCCCACCGTGGCGGCCACGCGCGCGCCCGTCACGGGCAACTTCCGTTGGGCCAACTGGGTGGGCTACATCGACAAAGAAAGGGGTCCTCGCTACCCCACCCTGGAACGCTTCACCCAGGAGACCGGCGTCACCGTCGAGTACGAGCAGGCGGTCGACGACAACGAGAGCTTCTACGCGGCGGATCTGGCCGGTCCACTGAGCGTCGACCAGCCCACCGGCTGGGACCTGGTGGTGCTGACCGACTGGATGATGCAGCGCCTCATCGCGCGCGGCTGGCTGGAGCAGATCGACACCAACGGACTCCAGAACTACCCGGTCAACCTGCTTGACGCCTACAAGACCCGCGAATGGGACCCGGGCAACCTCTATGCCGCCCCTTGGCAGTCGGGCATGACCGGCATCGGCCACGATCGAGGTGCGACCGGCGACCTCACCAGCCTGGAGGTCTTCTGGGATCCTCAGTACGCGGGCCGCATGACCTACCTGTCGGAGATGCGCGACACCATCGGACTCTCCGCGCTGCGACTCGGCTTCGCGCCGGAGACGCTCACGCAGGAGCAGTTCGATCAGTCGCTGGCCGAGGTCGCGCGCGGCGTAGACGAGGGCTTGGTGCGGCAGCTCGCGGGCAACAGCTACATCGATGTCATGGCCCTCGGCGACGCGCTCGTGGCCATGGCCTGGTCGGGCGACGTGCAGGGTCTGCTGGTGCCGGACCAGGGGGCCGGGCAGGACTTCCAGTGGGTCCTTGCGCAAGAGGGCGGGATGCTCTGGACGGACAATATGGGCATCCCCAAGGGTGCCCTCAACAAGGCCCAGGCGGAGGCATGGATCGACTTCTACTACCGCCCGGAGATCGCCGCCATCGTCGAGGCGTGGGTCAACTACGTCTGCCCCGTGAAGGGCGCCGATGCCGAGATGCTGGGCCTCGACCCGGCACTGGCAGAGAACACGCTCATCTTCCCGACGCCTGAGATGCTGGCAAGGCTCCATTCCTTCGTGAGTACCGACTTGGACACCGCCCAGTCATGGGAAGGAGCCTTTGCCGACGCGATCGGCCTGTGAGGAGTCCCGACTGATCGACCACTCGTGAGCTGGTTCCGGCGGCACCCCACCGCCACGGCTTACCTGCTGCTGGCGCCAGGCATCGCGTACCTGGCGGTCTTCTACCTGTACCCCACCCTGCAGATGTTCCTTGTATCACTGTGGACCGGGACGGCGGAGGGCGGTTACCAGCTCACCTTCGACTTCGGCATCTATCCCCGGGCCGTGGCGCAGTACAGCGACCACTTCCTGCGGTCGCTGCTATACGGCGGCATCGCCACGCTGCTGACCTTTGCGATCGGCTTCCCGCTGGCCTACTTCATCGCCTTCCGTGGCGGCCGCTACAAGAGCCTGCTGCTCTTCCTCGTCATCGCCCCGTTCTT
>JALZLQ010000222.1 GCA_030858605.1 Chloroflexota bacterium | reverse complement strand
CCGGACCTGCTCCTGCTGGATGAGCCGACGAACCATCTCGACGCCGAGTCGGTCGACTGGCTGGAACGCTTCCTGGACGAGTACGCTGGCACGGTCGTGGCCATCACCCACGATCGCTACTTCTTGGACAACGTGGCCAAGTGGATCCTTGAGCTTGAGCGAGGCCGCGGGATCCCCTTCTCGGGGAACTACTCGAGCTGGCTGGAGCAGAAGCTGGAGCGGACGGCGCGGGAGGGCAAGGCCGTGGATGCCCGCCAGCGCACCCTCGCGCGCGAACTCGAGTGGGTGCGCATGGGCGCCAAGGCCCGTCAGGCCAAGGGCAAGGCCCGCCTGGGTGCCTACGAGCGGTTGCTGGCCGAGGCTCAGGACGACAAGGGCAGCACACGCGAGCTGGAGATCGCCATCCCACCGGGTCCCCGTCTGGGCGACACCGTCATCGACGTCGCGGGCCTGCGCAAGGGATACGGCGAGAAGCTGCTCATCGAGGAGCTGACGTTCTCGTTGCCGCGCGCTGGGATCGTGGGCATCATCGGACCCAACGGCGCCGGCAAGACTACGTTGTTCCGGATGCTTGTCGGACAGGAGGAGCCTGATGCCGGGAGCATCGAGATCGGCGACACGGTGCAGTTGAGCTACGTCGACCAGAGCCGCGACGACCTCCAGGCCGACCGGACCGTCTACCAGGAGATCACGCAAGGCAACGAGATCATCAAGGTCGGCCAGCGGGAACTTCCCGCCCGCGCCTACGTTTCCAGCTTCAACTTCCGAGGCACGGACCAGCAGAAGCTCGTGGGCGCGCTGTCTGGCGGGGAACGCAACCGCGTCCACCTGGCCAAGCTGCTCCAGTCCGGGGGCAACGTGCTGTTGCTGGACGAGCCCACCAACGACCTCGATGTGGACACACTCAGGGCACTGGAGGCCGGGTTAGAGTCGTTCCCCGGTTGCGTCGTCGTGATCAGCCACGACCGCTGGTTCCTGGACCGCATCGCGACGCACATCCTGGCCTTCGAAGGGGACAGCCAGGTGCGCTTCTTCGAGGGGAACCTGACCGACTACGAGGCCTTCCGCCACAGGGAGCTCGGGGCCGCCGCGGACCAGCCGCATCGCATCAAGTACAAGCGACTGGCGGCCTAGCGGGAGCTGCCGGGGCCCCCACTGCGCGCGTTGGTACTCTGCCGCCCGTGCGCCTCCTTTCCGCTGCGATCATCCCCGCCCGAATCATCGATACGGTCGCGCCCAGGAGGCTGGGCTCCAGCTTTCGCTGGCTCCTCTCAGCGACGGTCATCAACAATGCCGGTGACGGCATCGCCATCGCCGCCGGGCCGCTGCTCGTGGCGTCGCAGACGCGCGACCCGTTCCTGGTCTCGATGGCGCTCCTGAGCCAGTTCCTGCCGGCGCTGATATTCGGTGTCATCGGCGGCGCGGCCGCGGACCGCTACCACCGGCGGCGGATGGTCATCGTCGTGAACCTGGTCCGTGCGGCGGTGCTGGCGGTGCTTGTCGCGACCATCGTCAGCGGCAACGTCAACATCGCATCGGTGCTCGTCGCGCTCTTCGTGCTGGGAACGGCAGAAACCTTCGCCGACTCGGCCAGCAGCAGCCTGCTGCCCGGACTAGTTGCGCGCGACGACCTGGGCATCGCCAACGCGCGGATGCAGGGTGCCTTCCTGCTCACCAATCAGTTGGTGGCACCGCCCATCGGCGCCTTTCTGTTCACGGCTGGCATGGCCCTGCCTTTCGCGGCGAATGCCGCCGCCTTCGCGCTCGGCGCGGTGCTCATCTCGCGCGTCGTCACGAGTGTCAGGAAGGAGCGAGGGGAGAGGGCCAGCTTTCGGGCCGACATGGTCGAAGGGATCCGCTGGCTGGTCGAGCACCCGCCCATGCGCACGCTGGCGCTCACGATCTTCACGTTCAACGTCACCTATGGGGCCGCCTGGGGTGTGCTCGTGCTCTATGCCATCGAGCGGCTGGGAATGGACGAAGTCGGCTTCGGTCTCCTGACCACCGCCGTGGCCGCGGGCGGCATCGTCGGGATGTTCGCCTATGGCCGCCTGGAGCGGCGCTTCAGCCTGGCGGACATCATGCGTGTGGGCCTGCTCATCGAGACCGGCACCCATCTATCCCTGGCTCTGACCACGTCGCCGGAGGTGGCGCTGGCGACCCTGATGGTCTTCGGGGCGCATGCTTTCGTGTGGGGCACCACGTCGACGGTCGTCCGGCAGCGCGCCGTCCCGGACGAGCTGCTGGGCAGGGTGACCGGCGTCTACCGCGTGGCCATCGTGGGCGGGCTCGTGATCGGGATACCTCTCGGCGGCCTCCTCGCCGGCTCCTTCGGCATCACCGCTCCGTTCTGGTTCGGTTTCATCGGCTCGGCGCTGCTGGTGGCTGTCCTGTGGCGCCAATTCGAGCACATAGCGCACGCCGCGGCGCCGTGAGCCCGTTCCGTGCCACTGGAATGGGCCTGCGCCGACGACGACGCCGCCGCTGCGGAGATCGACATCGCGACGATCGTGACGATGGTCGACGCCATCTGGGCGCCGATGACGGCGGCCGTGCCCAACGGCATGGGCGCGCCAAAGCCGGACGCGCTACGCTCCGCCGGTGGACTTGGTGACACAGCCGCGCCGGTCGATGGCCCGCTGCAAGGCCGGCTTTCCAGGGTGACGTGCCCGAACTGCGGACAACAGAACCCGGATGGTTTCCGTTTCTGCGGGGCCTGCGCTACGCCCCTGCCAGCGCAAGCGCCCTCACCCCGCGACGAGCGGAAGGTGGTCACGGTCCTCTTCTGCGACCTCGTCGGCTCGACCGCGCGCGCGGAGCGCATGGATCCGGAAGACGTGCGCACGCTCCTCTCGTCGTACCACGCGCGCGTGCGTCGAGACCTCGAGCGCTTCGGTGGTACGGTCGAGAAGTTCATCGGCGATGCTGTCATGGCGCTCTACGGTGCCCCGGTCGCGCACGAGGACGATCCCGAGCGCGCGGTCCGCGCGGCGATCGCCATCCGCGAGTGGGCGGCTGAGGACGGCGCGCTGCAGGTCCGCATCGGGATCACGACCGGCGAGGCGCTC
>JALZLQ010000185.1 GCA_030858605.1 Chloroflexota bacterium | reverse complement strand
CCCCGGGCCGGAGTGTGTCGGAGCGTTACCTCGAGGAAGTGGTCCGACCGCGGGAGCGAGGGCGTGAGCTGATGAGGAACATCTCCATGACTCGGCCCTCCTTTCGCTCCGCGGTGAACGGGACCTGGGCATGATGCGCGTTCCGAGGCTGGCGCGCAAGAACGAGTAGTGGCCAGCGATCTCAGGCGGCCTGCGTGCGCTTCTGCCAGAGGATGGCGCTGAAGACGACCCCCGCCACGACATAGGCCGCGAAGTAGAGAAGTCCGCCCGGGCGACCCGCGAAGTCGAAGAGGCGCAAGTTCAGCAGCGAGGCGATGGTGATGGGTATGAGCAAGAGCATTCCCGCTCGCGCCAGCTCGAGGTAGGGCCGGATGGCTCGAGAGGCCAGGGCGCTCGCGGCGGACAGCGCGATGGCCAGGAAGAAGGCGGAGAAGGCGCGGATGCTGAAGAGCGACATCTGCTCCGGGAAGAAGCGGCCCTGGGCCACCACGCCGTCCGGCCCGGCCAGGAACGTTCCGACAGCCAGCCCCAGGACGAAGATGACGAAGAGCACGACGCCGCCGGTCCCCGGCCACGTAAGCACGAGCCCGACCTGGAGCCGGTCGAGAAAGGCCAGCGCGACGAGGGTCTGGCCCGCGCCGAACACCGCGAGATACACCAGCAGCGGGTAGATCAGGCGCAGCCGACCGTCGCGCGCGGCCAGTACCGCGAAGCCGGCAGTGCCCAGGCTCCAACCGCCGATGGTCTGGGCCAGGAACGGCCCGACCCGCCAGGGAAAGTTCTCACTGGCCCACTGCGGCACCACGAATGCGACAAGCCCGAAGATCACGAAGGCCACCGCGGCGATCGCGAGCAGGAGACGCGTCAAGGAGGAGAGCCTCACGGAAGCGCCAGCCTTCGGGCCGATCCCGGCTGAAGAGCGGCGGTCTGCCATGTCCCGATGGTCTCCACGATCGCTCCTTCGAGCATCTCCGTCAGAGAGCTCCCGCGCCCCGGCACCCGGCACCCGGCCCCCGGCCCGAAACGATATGCCACCGATGTGGCGCCGTGAGGTGGAAACGACACGCGACATGGGCGCCTCATGGGGTGCCGGGCGGGGAACGAGCCTATACCGGCGCCTCGAGTACTCGGTCGGTCGGAACCACCCGCCGACCTTGGCGCCTCCGGTGACGCCACTATCGTCCAGAAGCAGCAAGAACCATCGAGCTGCCCCCGATCCGTGGCTCGGGCACCCGACTAGCGCGCATAGTGACGCCACCACTGGCGGATCGGGCGTCATCGGGGATGGAGCGACTCCGGGACCATGGGATCGCCACGACTGGGTGCTCCGCGACGATAGTGCCGTCATGCCGGCGCTCGCTGTCGCCTATCCGGGCGTTATGGTGCGCAGATGGCTGATGGTCACGTGTTCCTGGAGACCGAGCGGCTGATCCTGCGCCGCTTCACGGGGGCCGACGCAGACCAGCTCTTCGCTTTGGACGACGACCCGCAGGTCATGCGCTACATCACCGGTGGTCCGGGGACGCCACTCGAGGAGATCGAGCAGGATGACCTGCCCCACTTCATCCGGCAGTACGAGACCCTCCCAGGCTGGGGTTTCTGGGCGGCCATCGAGCGGTCGACCGGCGCCTTCCTGGGATGGTTCCATCTTCGTCCCGACAAGGGCGCCCCAGCCGACGAGCCCGAGCTTGGATATCGACTGCACCGCTCCGCTTGGGGCAAGGGGTATGCCACCGAGGGTTCGTGCGCACTCATCGACAAGGCGTTCGGCGAGCTGAGCGCCCGCCGCGTGGTCGCCAACACGATGGTCGTCAACGAGGCCTCGTGGCGGGTCATGGAGAAGAGCGGCATGCGACGCGTGCGTCACTTCCACGCCGACTGGCCCGTCAGGATCGAGGGCGACGAAGAAGGCGACGTGGAGTACGCCATCACCCGAGAGGAGTGGCTGGCCGGACAGTCGCGCTGAGTGCGACCGGTCGTCAGCGGGGCCAGTCAGCTTTCCCCAGCGCGCTCCATCTCCTCGCGGAGCGCACCCAGCACCACCAGCTCGATGCGGTCCTTGGGCCGTCCCGCGGCACGCTTCATGGCGATGAGGTCGTCCACGGAGGCGACCAGGATCTGGAAGTCGCCCAGCTCCATCGGCTGTGCCGTCCGTTCGAGGGCTTCGTAGTCCGGTGCGCCAGCGGGCTCGGCCAGGATGTCGAGATCGCCCGCATCGGTCGTGAAGGTGAAGTTCGCGCCAAGGGCGAGTGTCCGCGCGTCAAGGCGGAAGGGAAGGATCTGGGCGGCGCCTCGAAGGCTTGCGCCCAGCTCGCGAAGCGCCTGCGCCAGCCGCTCGAGGTTCTGTGGGTCGCGGGCATAGGTGATGTCGATGTCCACCGTGACGGTGGGTGATCCCAGCAACCGAGCGGCCCAACCACCGATGAGCACGTAGCGGACCTGGTGGCGGCGGAGGGTCTCGAATATCCGTCCGGGATCGAACGGCTGGGGCACGATCTCAGGCACGGTCCCGTTGCGCCAGGAGAGCCAGCAGTGCGCGGGCTTCTTGCGTGGCCAAGCGTGAGCGCTCGGTCGGAGTCATGTGCAGCCGTGCCCGGATCTGCGACCGATCCAAGCCGACGCCCAGGGCGGGCAGGGCCTCAAGGGACGCTCCGCACGCGGCCAACAGCCGCTGAAGCGTGTCGACGCGGGGTGAGATCCTGCCCCGCTCGACACGACCGATCACCGATTGCGGCACGCCGGCGCGCGCGGCCAACTCCCGCTGCGTGAAGCCCATCCGTTTCCGTGCATGGGCAAGTGCCGGACCCGCTCTCATCGGTGCATCGTAGCAGCCTGATACCTGTTCTGCTATCAAGCTTACCCGTCCCTCACCTCCGTGGCGCCGTTCGGGATCACGGCGCCCATAACCCACGACCCGCCTCCCTTGCCTCCCGCTGGGCGGCGAGGTTGGCGCTATGATCGATCTCGGGTAATCGGAAGGGGGCAATGCGCCGCACCGGCAAAGGAAGGTCGACCATGGCCCTGTACCTGACGCGCTTCAGCTACACGCCCGAGACGTGGGCCCGGCTGACGCAGAACCCCGAGGATCGCCGGGACGCGGCGCGCACCTATATCGAGTCGGTCGGCGGCAAGCTGAATGGCTTCTGGTACGCGTTCGGCGCGCACGACGGCTACACCCTGTGGGAAGCCCCCGACAACGTGGCCATGGCCGCGGTGGCGATCGCGCTCAGCAGCGGAGGGGCGTTGTCCAGCGTCGAGACGACGCCGCTGATGTCGGTCGAGGAGACGCTCGACGCGCTTGGCCGAGCGGCGTCGGTCGGCTACCGCGCACCCGGCGCGTAAGCCCGGCCCTTGGGAGAGTCCGTACATCTGGGCGGAGGGCCAGGGCGGCGATGTGGAGCTGATGATTCGGCGGCGAGTGATTGCCGCTTCGATGAGCGTCGCCGAAAGGGTCTAATCGAACAAGGTCGACTGTGCTGGCTTGGGAACAGCGGCGATCGACTCCGCCTCGTCGGCTAGGTCGATGCGGTCCAAGGCGCCGACATCGATCAGTGCGCTGCCTCCGCGGGCGATGAGCTCGGCATTGCCACTCCGGTCCTCGGCCATCTCTCGGACATAGACGGGCACCCACCGGGATTTCAGCGCCTCGATGGCGCCGGCC
>JALZLQ010000146.1 GCA_030858605.1 Chloroflexota bacterium | reverse complement strand
CCGAGGCGCCCTTGAGCGCCAGGTACTTGGTGATGGCCGCGGTCAGGCTGGTCTTGCCGTGGTCGATGTGCCCGATCGTGCCGATGTTCACGTGGGGCTTGTTGCGCTCGAACTTCTTCTTGGCCATGCTGGCGCTGTCGACTCCTGCTGGTGGCGGCTACGCCGCGTGCGTGGGGATGGCGATGGAGCCCACATTGGGACTCGAACCCAAGACCTCTTCCTTACCAAGGAAGTGCTCTGCCGGCTGAGCTATGTGGGCCCGGAGGTTACCGGGAGTATTGGTGGGCAGGGAGGGAATCGAACCCCCACAGTCGAAGACGGCTGATCTACAGTCAGCGGAGCTCACCACCTGCTCAACCTACCCACGGCTGCTGCGCTCCTCAGGGTCCTGATGGGACCCCATGGCGAAGAGGCTATCGCAGCTTCCTCTTCAGTTGGAGCCGACGACGGGACTCGAACCCGGAACCGGCGGTTTACAAAACCGCTGCTCTACCAATTGAGCTACGTCGGCGGCGACGGGGAAGGATAGCGCAGAAGGCGCTCGCTTCGCAAGGACAGCCGTCCTAGGAGGGCTCTCCCAGGACGTCGTCCTGGGACGCAGCGGCCGACGATGGCTCCGGCTGTGACCTGGATGCGACTGGGGCCGACGGCCCGGGCGGTGGATCGTCGTCGTCGACGGGCGCTACCGAAGGGGCGGTCGCCGCGACCGGCGCGGGACCCAGCTCTCGTTGCGAGGCTGCCTCGAAGAGCAGCACCGACCCGGCCACTGCAGCGTTCAGTGACGCGACACGGCCGCGCATCGGGAGTCGGACGGTCCCGTCAAGACGTCGGCGGACGGCGCCGGACAAGCCGTGTGCCTCGCTACCCACCACCAGTGCGAGAGGGCCGCGCAGATCCGACTCGCGATAGGCCAAGGGCGCATCCTCGTCGGCTCCGATGAGGCGCAGGCCGACTCCGCGCAAGTCGGCCAGAGCAGCGGCCAGGTCGTCGGTCGGGCAGAGAAGGAGGTGTTCGATCGCGCCGGCCGATGCCTTGACCGCAGATGGCGACATGGGCGCGGATCGTCGAGTGGGAAACAGGACGCCGTGGATGCCGCAGGCCTCGGCCGTGCGAAGCAGCGTGCCCACGTTCTGTGGATCCTCCAGCGAGTCGAGCACCAGGACGAACGGCGGCTGGCCACGTTCCCGGGCTCGCGCGATGATCTCGTCGAGCGTCGCCCAACGACGCGGCACCACCACCAGCGCCACCCCCTGGTGACCGTCGAAACCGCACAGGGAGGTGAGCGTGCCTCCTTCCACCTCCACGACAGGGATCCGCAAGGCGGTGGCGTGCAGGACCAGTGCCTCCAGGGCAGCTCGGCGTTCGGGTACGACCAGCATCCGCCTGACCTCTCGTCTGGCCGCGAAAACTTCCTCCACCGGTCGCCTTCCGGCCACCAGCTCCTCGCCCTCGGCCAGCTGTTCGGCCGTCGTCGAGGATCGCTGCTCGGCGGGCCGTACGAAGTCACTGTCACCTCGACCTGCGCCAGGGCCCGAGGGCCGCCGATCCTCCCATCGACGCGAGCGGCCCTGCGGTGGCCGCTCCCCGGGTGGGCCCTGAGACGGGCGGCCAGGCCGCCCCGACCACGGTCGCTGTCCGCGATCGTCGCTCGGGCGGTCCATGCGGTACGGTCGGTATTCTGGGGAGACATCGTCGCGTCGGTACTGGCCCGACCGATCATCGCGATAGGGCCGCTCATCGCGGGCGCCATGATCTCGCTCCTGGCGGGGCCGTGGTTCTCGATCCGCGCGATCGTCGCGGCGGTGTGGATCGCCCCGCTGAGGTCGATCCATGTCACGGCGACCGCCAGCGGACCCACCACGATCCGCATCCCAGGGGCGTTGCGGTCGACTCTGACGCGCTTGCCACGGGCGATCGCTACCCGCGGGGCGTCCGCCCGGCTGCTCGTCCCACGGGCGAGGACCGTGGCCGCCACTCGCCTCCGGACGCGGAGCCCACGGCCGTCCCAGACCTGATGGGCGTCCCGGGCCGGGCGGGCGTCCCCCACCCGAAGGCCGTCCCGGGCCGGGCGGCCGTCCCGGACCTGATGTACGTTCCGGGCCCGACGGACGTCCTACACCCGAAGGCCGTCCCGTGCCGGGCGGCCGTCCCGGACCCTGGGGCGGATCGGAGCTGCGCGACCCTTCCGGATGCCACGGCTCTCCGAATCTCTCGCGCGGATCCTCGGACGGCTGCCGGGGCTCGCCCGGACGCTCCCGACCCCTAGCCATGGACTGCGGCTTCCGAATCGCGTCGCCAGCGCTGTCCGTCCGCCGTGTCGTCCACGGTCACGCCCAGCTCGGCCAACTGAGCTCGCAGCGCATCAGAGCGTGCCCAGTCCCGCGCCGCCCTGGCAGCGATCCGCATCTCCAGCAGCTCCTGGACGGCAGCATCAGCCACGGGCCCTGTCCGATCCTCAGCCACGGCCAGCACTTGATCCAGATCACGCAGCGCGCACGCGGCCAAGGCCGCGTCGGCCGTGGACAGAGCGCGGTCCGCCATGCGTCGGTTGAGCTCCCGCACCAGATCGAAGACGGCGCCCAGCGCCGGGGCGATGTTCAGATCCTCGTCCATGTGACTGCGGAATCCCTGTCGCGCCATCTCGAGCAGTTCCGGCAGGGAGGTATCGTCGGCGCCATCCTCGCGGTACGCGTCCAACGCCTGCAACGCTGTCGAGAGTCGCTCCACGGACGAGCCGGCCGTCGCCAGGGACGCCTCCGTGAAATCAGGCCCGGTCCGGTAGTGCGTGGAGAGCAGCGCGTAGCGCAGGACTCGCGGAGAGATGCCCTCGCCATACACGTCCTGGGGCACGGCAAAGTTGCCGGTCCGCTTGGCCATCTTCTGACCACCCATGCGCAGATGGGCGCAGTGCATCCAGACGCTCACGAAGCGCTGGCCCGTGGCGGCCTCCGACTGCGCCATCTCGTCCTCGTGGTGCGGGAAGATCAGGTCGATGCCTCCGGTATGCAGATCGAAGCTGGCGCCCAGGTACCTCATGCTCATGGCCGAGCACTCGATGTGCCAGCCGGGCCTGCCCTCCCCGATGGACGTCGACCACGATGGCTCACCCGACTTGGGGCCCTTCCACAGAGCGAAGTCGCGCACGTCGTCCTTGCCGTACTCGTCCGCCTCGACCCGCTCCCCGACGCGCTGCTGCTCCGGATCGAGACGCGCCAGCCGCCCGTAGGCCGGCCATGACGAGATGCCGAAGAAGACCGAGCCATCATCCGTGCGGTACGCGTGACCGCGCTCCAGCAGCTGTTCGATGAGCTTCGCCATGTCGTCGATGTGCTCGGTCGCGCGGGGCATCACATCGGGCGGACCTATGTCGAGGATGCGCATGTCCTCGAGGAATCGCTCAGTAAAATTGTCGCCCAGCTCCTTGATGCTCAGACCCTCGGCCGCGGCCCGACGGATCAGCCGATCGTCGACATCGGTGATGTTCATCACCCAGGTCACGTCAAGGCCCGACCAACGGAGGTAGCGGCACAGCAGGTCCGCGAACACGAAGCTCCGGAAGTTGCCGACGTGGGCGGGTGCGTAGACTGTGGGACCGCAGGTGTACACGCCGACCTTGCCGGCTTCGAGTGGCTGGAACGGCTCCAACTCGCCGCCGAGGGTGTTACGGAAACGGAGGCTCATGGCTCAATGATGACGGGTCGCGGTCCGTCCGCTCAGCGGCGCACCAACCCGACCAGAGCCGAGGCCGACATCGCCAGTCCGGAGCCGTCGTCGCCCGACAGGTTCCCAGTGGAAGCACGCAACCCGATCCGCTCCGGTGGCACGTCCAGGAGCTCGGCCAGGCGCTCGCGGATGGCATCCAGCCGCGCGCCACCGAGGCGCGGTCGAGCGCCCACGATGCTCACATCCGCCGACGCCGGGCGCCACCCCTCCGCCGCCACGCTCTCGAGCACCGCGCGCAGAAGTCCGGATGAATCGGCTCCGCTCGTGACCGGATCCGAGGCCGGGAACTGGCGTCCAAGGTCGGGCATCCCGGCGGCACCAAGGCAGGCATCGGCCAGCGCGTGAAGCACGACGTCACCATCCGAGTGGCCGAAGAGTCGAGGCGCGTCCGGCACGAGCGTGCCTCCCAGCATCAGGCCGTCGGCGGGACCGAAGGGGTGACGGTCCGTGGCGCTGCCGTAGCGAGGCTCAGCCCGAGGAGAGGCGAGGGCGCGCGCCGTCTCCAGGTCGGCCGGCTCGGTCAGTTTCACGTTGCGTGGGTCTCCTGGAACGGTCGCAACGGGGACCCCGTGTGCCTCGAGGAGTGACGACTCATCGGTCCAATCGTGTTCCGGACCACCTAGCATCTTGAACGCGGACGCGAGCAGATCGCGTCGCGCTCCCTGTGGGGTCTGCGCCCGGAACAGGCCGGCTCTATCCAGGGGCAGTGCTCTTCCATCGGGGCCCACTCGCTTTATCGAGTCCACCAGCGGCAGGATCGGCAGGGCCGCGCCCTGATCTCGCGCGGCAGCGGCCACAGCCTCCACCGTATCGACCGTCACGAAAGGCCTCGCGCCGTCATGGATCAGGACCACCTCCGAGCCACAGGCGGCCAGGCCCGCGGCGACCGAGTCCTGTCGACGGGCGCCGCCGCCCACGACTGTTGCGCCAAGCTCGACGACCCAGTGATACCGGCCCATCTCCGCCATGCGCTCCGGAGCCGTGACCAGGATGACGCGTGCCACGCTGGGGGCGTCCGCCATGGCCTGTAGCGCCCAAGCCAGCACCGGCCGTCCGCCGATCGGTTCGAGCAACTTGTCCGGGCCGCCCATGCGTTGGCTTGATCCGGCAGCAACGACGATCGCGTCGGCGAAGGCCTCGCTCACGCTCAGCGCCCATCGATGATGGCACCGGTGTCCACGTACACATGCGGCCCATCCGATGCCTCGGCACGACCCCCCGCCTGGGCCGGTCGAGCCACCAGCCCCAGGTCGCGCAGACCCTGGAGGAGATCCCCTCGTTCGGCCACGGTCAAGCCCATCATGCCGGAGCCGAGCACGACGGACGCGCCGATGGGCAGCAGCCAGCCGTAGGGGTCTGGCAGGTTGGCCAGTGGCAAGCCGAGCAGGACACCCATCAGGAGGCCGAGCAGGAGGCCGACCACCATCCAGGACGCGATCCAGGCGGTGAGAAGCAGCCTTCCGGCGACCGACAGGTCGAGGAAGCCGGGTGCGCGGCTGGCCAATGATGTGGCCACGATGGCGCCCAGTGAACCACCCCCAGAGACGGACGAAACGATCATGAGCCGGGTGAGCCTAGCAGGGGGTCGCGGCCCTCCGAACCCTTCCCAACGGTACCGGGAGGCGGCATCAATACCAACCCCAAGGCATCCCGAAGGGTCCCTGCAAGAGTCATCTCCATGCCCTCGATCGGCTCTATCGAGGAGCCGCGGATAGATGGCACGAGCGCCTGCCTGAAGCCCAGGCGCGCTGCCTCCTTCACCCGTCGCTCCAGCCCGCGCGCCGGTCGCAACTCGCCCAGCAGGGAAACCTCGCCGATGACCACGGTGGCGGGTCGCAGGGGCCGGTCCCGCAGCGATGAGACGAGTGCCAGCGCGATCGCCAAGTCGAGTGCCGGTTCGCTCACGGCGGCCCCACCGGCCAGGCTGACGTAGATGTCGTGTCCGGAGATGTCCGCGCCACAACGCCGGCCAAGCACCGCCACCAGGAGCGCGACTCGATTGGCGTCGACGCCCGCCACGGTCCGCCGCGGCGTGCCGTAACCGGATGGCGCCACGAGCGCCTGCACCTCCACGAGCAGCGGCCGGCTGCCCTCGAGCGTGGCGGCCACCGCCACACCGGCCGAGGCGCTCGTGCCATCACCCAAAAAGGCGCGCGCCGGATCGGCCACGGCTCGAAGGCCATCGGCCGTCATCTCGAGCACGCCTACCTCTTCCGTGGAGCCGAAGCGGTTCTTGGCGGCTCGAAGTAATCGAAGCGGTCCGAATCGCTCACCCTCCAAGGTGAGCACGGCGTCGACGAGGTGCTCCAGCGTCCGGGGACCGGCCAGGCTGCCGTCCTTCGTCACATGGCCCACGAGGATGACCGGGACGCCGGCCGCGCGCGCATAGGAACCGAGGCGCGCGGCCGCCTCACGGACCTGACCGACGGAGCCGGCCGGGCCCTGGAGGCCGTCGGCCGTCATGGTCTGGATGGAGTCGATGATCAGGAGGTCGGGACGTTCGGCCTCGGCGGCGGCCACGATCCGCTCGACCTCGGTATCGGCCAGCAGACCGATCCGTTCGCCCGGCAGGCCGCCGCTGAAGCCGAGCCTCTCGGCCCGCAAGCGGAGCTGCGCCGCGGACTCCTCGCCAGAGGCGTAAAGCACCCCACGGCTCCCTTCAGCGCGGGCGACCCCGGCCGCCATCTCCAGGACCAGCGTGGACTTGCCGATACCGGGCTCCCCGCCTAGCAGCACGAGTGACCCCGCCACAAGCCCGCCGCCAAGGACGCGGTCCACCTCGTCAACGCCTATGGGGCGCCGTGGTTCGACGGAGGTACCCGTACCTGCCAGCGGCTCAGAGCGCGGCGCGGTCGTGGCGTGCGTCGAAAGAGCACGAGCGCTGGCGCGCCCCGAGGCGGGTTCTCTGATGAGTGACTCGACCAGCGTGTTCCAGGCCGAGCAACCACGGCACTGGCCCTCCCAGCGGGGGAAGATGGCACCGCACGACTGGCAGACATAGCGGCTCTCGGGCCGCGCCACCGGCGTTACGCCTCGACCGGGGTCTTCTCGGCGAGCGGCTCGATGGAGAGGCCGGTGTCACCGGACCGGTCGACGATGACGGTCTGTCCGGCCGTAAAAGTGCCCAGGAGCAGCGCCTCAGCGAGGGGATCCTCGACCAGGTTCTGGATCACCCGACGCAGCGGTCGGGCACCGTAGTCGACGTCGTAGCCGAGCTTGATCAGATGATCCTTGGCCTCAGCCGTGACCTCCAGGCCGATCTCCTGTGTCTTCAGCTGGTTTCGTACGCGCTGCAGGAGAAGTTCCACGATGTGGCGGATCTCCTCCACGGACAATGAGCGGAAGACCACGAAAGAGTCGACGCGATTCAGGAACTCCGGGCGAAACTGCGTCTTGAGCTGCTCCAGGACCTTGTCCTTCATGCGCTCGTACTGCGCCTGGGTCTCCTGCGACAGGTCCGTGTTCACCGGCTTGAAGCCGAGGCTGGTGTCCTTCAGCAGCGACTTGGCGCCGACGTTGCTGGTCATGATGATGACCGTATTGCGGAAGTCGACGCGGCGTCCCTTGGCATCCGTGAGATGGCCATCCTCAAGGATCTGGAGGAGGATGTTGAAAACCTCGGGGTGTGCTTTCTCGATCTCATCGAGCAGCACTACCGAGTAGCTCTTGCGCCGCACGGCCTCGGTCAGTTGGCCGCCTTCCTCGAAACCGACGTAGCCGGGGGGTGCGCCGACCAGACGGCTGACGTTGTGTCGCTCCATGAACTCACTCATGTCGATCTTGATGAGCGAGTCCTCCGAGCCGAACATGAACTCGGCCAACGCCTTGGCCAGCTCCGTCTTGCCCACTCCGGTGGGACCCAGGAAGATGAATGACCCGATGGGGCGCTTGGGATCCTTGAGTCCCGCGCGGGCGCGACGAACGGCCTTGGAGATGGTGTCGATGGCTTCGTGCTGGCCGATGACGCGCTTGTGCAGTGCGTCCTCCATGTGCAGCAGCCGCTGGGACTCCTCCTGGGCGATGCGCGTCACGGGGATGCCTGTCCACATGGCCACGACCTGGGCGATGTCCTCCTCCGTCACGGTGGGCTTCACCGCGGCCTGCGTCGCCTGCCAGTCGGAGCGCAGCTGGTCGATGGTCGACTTGGCCGCAGCCTCCGCGTCCCTCAGACCCGCCGCGACCTCGTAGTCCTGGTCGTTGATGGCGGCTTCCTTCTCCTTGAGGACCCTGTCGAGCTCCTTCTGTGCGACCTTCAGTTCGGGCGGCGCCGAGCTGTGGCGCAGGCGCACCCGACTGGCTGCTTCGTCGATGAGGTCGATGGCCTTGTCGGGCAGGTGACGGTCCGTGATGTAGCGAATGGACAGGTCGGCAGCGGCCTTGGCAGCCTCGTCGGTGATCGTGACATGGTGGTGCTCTTCGTACTTCTCGCGGATGCCGAAGAGGATGTCGATCGTCTGCTCGAGCGTCGGCTCTTCGACCATCACCGGCTGGAAGCGCCGCTCCAGGGCTGCGTCCCGCTCGATATACTTGCGGTACTCGTCCAGCGTGGTGGCGCCGATGCACTGCAGCTCGCCGCGCGCCAGGGGCGGCTTCAGGATGTTGGCCGCGTCGATGGCGCCCTCGGCGGCGCCGGCTCCCACCAACGTGTGTAGCTCGTCGATGAAGAGGACCGCGTCGTTGGTGTTGCGGAGCTCCTCGATGATCTTCTTGAGTCGCTCCTCGAACTCCCCGCGGTACTTCGTGCCCGCCACCAGGGAACCGATGTCCAGCGTCAGCACGCGCTTGTTGGCGAGCGTCTCGGGCACGTCGCCCGCCACGATGCGCTGAGCCAGCCCTTCGGCGATGGCGGTCTTGCCCACGCCGGGCTCACCGATGAGCGCAGGGTTGTTCTTGGTCCGGCGGGAGAGGATCTGGATGACCCGCTCGATCTCCTTCTCGCGCCCGATGACCGGGTCGCTCCGACCGGCTCGTACGGCATCGTTCAGGTTGATGCCCAGCTGATCGACGGTAGGCGTCTTGGAGGCCCGCTTCGTCTCCGCCGCAGGACCTGCCGAACTCGACTGTGAGAGGACGCGGATGACTTCGTGGCGGACCTTGTCCAGGTTGACTCCGAGTGATTCCAGGACGCCCGCGGCGATGCCCTCGCCCTCGCGGACCAGTCCCAGCAGCAGATGCTCCGTGCCGATGTAGTTGTGGCCCAGGCGGCGGGCCTCGTCGATGGCCAGCTCGATGACGCGCTTGGCGCGTGGCGTCAGGCCGACCTCCCCGACGACCGGGCGATCGCCGCGACCGATGATGAATTCGACGGCCGTCCGCACCTTTGCCAGCTCGACGTTCATGTTCTCGAGTACGCGCGCGGCCACGCCCTCGCCCTCGCGCACCAGACCCAGCAGCAGATGCTCTGTGCCGATGTAGTTGTGATTGAACCGCTGCGCTTCGTCCTGAGCAAGCGTCAGGACCTTGCGTGCGCGATCGGTGAACTTGTCGAAGCGGTCTGTCATGGGTCGGAACGCCTGTTCGCTAGCGGAGGGCGCTCCAGCGCCCTACCTGTGGTGAATCCTAACATCGGGGTCTCCCCTGCCGACCCACCCGACGGTGCGGGCGTGAAGGCTTCGGGGCGACCCGTTGGTCCCTTTATCGGTGGACCCGGTGCGGATCCTCTTCCATGATTCGCCATCACGGGCTTGAGCGGATGGAAGGTGAAGGAATCCGAACGACCCGCCCAGGCGGACGGGTCGTCGTGCGGCGGCGCGAGTGAAGATCAGCTGCGCGGGCCTTCAGCCGGCTCGTCGGTCGAGATCTTGGGATCCCCCGCGGCGGGCTCGTCGGCGGCAGGCTCGTCGGGCATCGGCTGGGCGGCCGTGGCTTCGGCGGCAGGCTCGTCGGCGGCAGGCTCGTCGGCGGCGGGCGCTTCGCCTGCATCCGACTCTGCCATCTGCTGGCGCACCTGAGCGAAGGCAGCCGCCA
>JALZLQ010000118.1 GCA_030858605.1 Chloroflexota bacterium | reverse complement strand
ACGGCGCGGCGGTCACGGTCGTGGACGACGGCCGCGCGGCAGGGACCGCCCTCCTCGACGGCGTCGCTGCGCGACTGGTGCCCGGTGACCTCGGGCTCATGGCCGCCAACGGGGATCTCCAGCCGCTCCTGGCGGGTACGGACGCCGTAGTGCATCTGGCGGCGCGGACGGGAGTGCCGGCGTCCATCGCCGACCCTGCGGCTGACTACAGGGACAACGTGGACGCCAGCCTGGCACTGCTTGACCTGGCCCGGCGGAACAGCGTGGGGCGCTTCATCTTCGCGTCCTCCAACGCCGCCGTCGGCGCGGCCGAGGGACCCATCAGCGAACGCACCGTGCCGCGACCGACCTCGCCCTACGGCGCCGCGAAGCTGGCCATGGAAGGCTACCTGTCGGCGTATGCCGCCTCGTACGGGATGGCCACCGTAGCCATCCGCTTCGCCAACGCCTATGGACCGTATGCCCTTCACAAGCGGAGCGTGATCGCCTCGTTCCTGCTCGCAGGACTCAAGGGTCGGCCGCTGACCGTCTACGGCGATGGCAGCCAGGCCCGCGACCTGGTCCATGTGGACGACCTCGTCCGGCTCATCCGGGCGTCCCTGGACGCTCCTGGCGACCGGGTCGCTGGACAGATCCTCCAGGGCGGCAGCGGCGTCCGCACGCCCATCGGCGAGCTCGCCCGGGTCGTCGCCGACGTGCTCGGGTCGGACGTGGCGGTGGTCCACGAGCCCGCCCGGACCGGCGACGTGGCCGGTGCCGCGTGTGACCTGTCCCTGTCCACGGAGCTGGTCGGATATCGAGCGCAGGTCGAACTCCGGGAAGGGATCAGCAGCGTGGCCGCCTGGTTCCGGGAGGCTCTGGATGATCCCAGGCTGGCGCCCCTGGCCGAGCGATGAGCACGGCGGGGCCTGAGCGCGGTCGATCCCTGGCGCGCGAGGCGGTCACCACCGTGGGCAGCCGCTTCCTGCTGGCGGGCCTGATCCTGGCCACGGACGTGATCATGGCCAGGACGCTCGGTGCGGACGGGAAGGGAAGGTTCGCCATCGTGCTCCTCCTCTCGCAACTCGCCGCGCTGGCCATCGGCCTGGGGCTCGATCGAGCCATCGGCGTGAGCGTCGCCCGATCCCTCGCAGTCGCCCGCTCCAGCCTCGGCAATGCTCTCGCCTGGTCGTTGGCGGTGGGTGGTCTGGCGGCGATGGCGGGACTGGCGCTGGCGGCCACCGCCGCGGTGCCTGATCTCGCTTCGTCCGACCTCCTCTTCGCGGCCCTGGCCCTGCCCCTGGAGCTCATCGTCTCGATGGGCCTGCTGGCCCTCCTGGGACGGCGGTTGGTTGGTGCCTATAACGCCACGCGCTTGATGCGCCGCGCGGTCCTGCTGGTCGGACTGTGCATCGTCGCCCTGGCCGGGATGGACCTGCATGCAGCGCTCGTAGCGAACCTGGTGGCACTCTGTGCCGGCGTCGTGTTGCTCCTCCTAGCGCTGCGGCGTGACGGCGTGACGCCGGCCCGGCCGCAACGGGTCCTCCTCGCCGGACAGCTGCGCTATGGGGTCCGCTCATGGCCCGGGTCGCTGGCGGAGCGACTGCAGTTCCGGGCGAACCTCTTCCTGGTCAACGCGCTGGTGGGGGTCAGTGCGACGGGCGTCTACTCCGTGGCCACATCCGTGGCCGAGACGCTCTGGTACATCCCGGCAGCGCTGGGCGTGATCGTCTTCAGTCGCGTGGCGGGCGCGGGGCTCGAGGCCGCGCCGACGACCAGCGCGGTGACTCGCGTGACCCTTGCCTTCGGACTGGTCTTGGGTCTGGCGGCCCTCATCGTGGCGCCCATCGGCGTGGAGCTGCTCTACGGGCCGCCCTTCCGCGACGCTGGGCCCGCCCTGCAACTGCTGCTTCCCGGCATCGTGGCCTATGGCGTGGTCTCCGTGCTGGCGCAGTTCCTGCTGGCGGCCGGGGCTCCGGGCCGCTCGACCGTCGTGTTCCTGGTCGGGCTGGGGCTGAACCTGGGCTTGAACGCGCTGCTCATCCCGCGGTTCGGCATCATGGGCGCGTCCATGGCTTCCTCTATCTCGTATACGGTGACCGCCCTGTTGATGATCGTGGTGTTCCACCGACTCACCCACCAGCCCCTGCGCGAGACGCTTCTGGTGCGGCGCAGCGACATCCGGCGTCTCATCGATCGTCTGGGCGGGCGCACACTGAGTGGCGGGGCGCATGGTGCCTGAGGCAGTCTCAGAGATGAGCGGAGGGGTGAGCGGGGGGCGGACCCGTCGGGGCCCGGTGCGCCTGACCATCGTCGACGACAACCCTTTCATCCGTGACGCTGACGGGCACGTGCGGCCCAAGGCAGCCACGTTCCATCGCTTTGCTGAGGCCGTGGTGCGCGCCGGTCCTTTTGGTGTCGCGCGCTACGTCATCCCGGTGCGGGACGCCCGGAACGGCACTGGTCCGGACCCCCGCGGCTTGGGGCCGGTGGACGAGTCGCTCCTCAGGATCGTGCCAAGCGCTGCTTTCGAGGGCGCGGCGGGCTACCTGATGACGCTGCCCGCGATGCTGCGACACAACCTGCCACTTCTGCGTCGGGCGGTGAGCGGCGAGCATCTCGTGTGGATCAAGCTCCCAGCCTCTAACGGCGCGGCAGCCGCGCTCGTGGCAGATGCCCTGGGGGTGGCACGCTTCAGCTACGTGGTGGGCAATGTCCGAGAAGTGGTGGGGGCCGGTACCCGGTCCGGGCCGGCACGCGTCGCCGCGCTTGGCGCAGCGGCGCTGCACGACGGCATCACCAGTGTCCTGACGCGGAGCGGCTCTAGCGTCCGGCTCGGTCCAGAGCTATTCACGAGCGCATTCACCGATGCCGATCTGCACCTGGCGGCGGAGGCCGTCGACGACCCGTCGGAGATCCGGGATGAGCCACCGGTCCACAGCGTGACGCGCATCGTCTGGGCCGGGCGGATGGCTCCCGAGAAGGATCTGCGAACGCTGCTCCGGGCTGTCACGCTGCTGCGCGCAGCAGGCTGGCCGGCGCAGGTGACGCTTATCGGCGACGGGCCGGAACGCAGCCGGCTGGAGGCACAGGCACGCACTTTGGGCATCAGCGATGCGGTCACCTGGCTGGGCTACGTGGGCGACCGCGAGCGCTATCTGGCCGCGCTTCGGGCGAGCGATATGTTCGTGCTGCCGTCTCTATCGGAAGGCGTGCCCAAGGTGCTGGTGGAGGCCATGGCCTGCGGGCTGCCCGTCGTCGCCTCGTCCGTGGGCGCCATTCCCGACCTGTTGGGCGGTGGCCAGCGAGGACGGCTGTTCCGGCCTGGTGACGAGATCGAACTGGCAGCCGCCATCCGTGCCACGGCGGAGGATCCTGTTGGACTGCGACGGTTCCGGGCAGCGGGCGTCGCCTGGGCCGCAGACCACACTGCGGAGCGACAGGCAGAGCGGCTGGTGGCCTGGATGCGCACGACGTTCCCGAATCTGCCCTGGCCGGCGGAGGCTCCCAGCTGATGGCGGCACGCATGTTCTGGGCGGCCGTCGGGCTCCTCGGCTGGGTCTACGCTGGGTATCCCCTGGCGGCGCACCTGGCCGGACGCATCCGCCCGGTCAGAGTCGACATGGATGGCACGCCCGTGGGCAGCGTGACAGTCGGCATCGCCGTCCACGACGAGGCTGACGAGATCGCGGCGCGCATAGCCGACGTATTCGCTCAGGAGCTCGACGCCGAGCTCGAGGTGATCGTCGCGTCGGACGGCTCCACGGATGGCAGCGACCGCGTGGTGGAGGAGCTGGCCGCGGCCGACCCGCGCATCAGGCTACTTTCACTGTCGCGTGGGGGGCAGACCGCCGCCCAGAACCGGATCATGGCCGAATCACGCTCCGAGGTCGTGATACTGACCGACGCCGAGACGCGCTTCGAGCCGGGCTGCCTGGCCGCGCTGGTGGCGCCTTTCGCGGATCCGCGCGTGGGCGCCACGACCGGCGTCCTGCTGTGGCGCAACCTGGGCGACACGCGAACGAGCCGCCACGAAGGCTTCTACTGGAGCTACGAGCAGTCCGTGCGCCGCGCGGAGAGCCGCGCCGGCTGGCTGACGGCGGCCACCGGAGCGCTGCTCGCCCTTCGCCGCGAGCTGATCCACCCGGTCCCGGAGCACAGCTCCTTCGATCACATCGCTCCTCTCCAGGTGCGCGAGGCCGGACGCCTGATCCTGGCCGTCCAGGAGGCCGTGGCCACGGACGTCGTGGTGGACGGGCTGGGCGATCAGTTCCGGGCACGTTCGCGCACGGCCACGCGCGGCATAGCAGCGAACTTGGCCATGGCCGGCCGGCTGCCGCCGTGGCGCCGGCCGAGTGCCGCCATCGCCGTCTGGTCGCACAAGCTCCTGCGCTGGGCGTCGCCCTGGGCCGTGCTGGTGGCCTGCATCTCAGGGTCTTGGCTGGCGGCGCGGGGCAAGCCCATCTATGGCGTCCTGCCC
>JALZLQ010000104.1 GCA_030858605.1 Chloroflexota bacterium | reverse complement strand
CCGGCCGCGACATCCGGTCGAACTCGTCGACCGTGCGGGTCGTATCGAAGCCACAGGGCATCAGCATCAACTGTTCGGGATCCACCTCACGCACGACCTCCCAGGTCGTCTCCCGGGAGCGCTCGCCGGCCGTGCCGAGGAGATCCCAGCCGCCCGCCCGCCGGACCTGCTCGGGCACCCAGTGGCCAGCCGCGAAGGGCGGATCGAGCCAATCCAGGCAGACCACCCTGCGTGGCCGCGTTCCGCTGAGCCGCCGCTCCAACACGCGGTTCTCTATGGCCCCGAGCCGCTCGCGCAGGATCTCCATGAGGCCGACAGCCTCGTCCTCAGCCTCGGCCATCGCGCCCACCGTGGAGATCGTATTGAGGATCCCTTCCAGGGAGGTCGGCTCCAGGCTGACGATGCTGATCTCCGCGCCATCCTCGCGCCCCATCTCGCGAACCGCTTGGCTCACATCCCTGTAGGAGACGGCGCACACCTCGCACAGCTCCTGGGTGAGGATGAGATCGGGGCGAGCCGCCGCCAGCGCCTGGGTGTCGAGCCGGTAGATGGAGCTGCCGGCATGGACCGAGCCAGTCACCCGTTCGTGGATGTCACGGCCGCTCTCGGTGACGCTCCCGGCCACGTCCGCGGTCATGACCGGCACGGACTCCACGTCAGGCGGGAAATCGCACTCGTGGGTCCGGCCGACCAGCTCTTCGCCGAGACCGAGGGCGTAGACGATCTCGGTGGCGGAAGGCAACAGGGAGACGATGCGCACAGGCCGATTCTATCCGCGGCGGCTTATCCGCCCATGGCGCATACCATGGCGAGCAGATGAGCGAGCAGAGGGACTCGGCCCTGGGCGACGGGGCCATCGGCGGGGATGCCCAGGCTCCGGCCGCGATGGTCGAACGAGTCTGGAAGCGCTTCGCGCAGACGGACGTCGTGCAGGACCTCTCGTTCGAGGTCAGGCACGGCGAGGTGCTCGGCTTCCTGGGGCCCAACGGCGCCGGCAAGACCACCACCATGCGCATGATCCTGGACATCATCCGCCCCGACCGCGGCGCCATCACGGTCTTCGGCGGAAGGCCCGGCATCGAGCATCAGTCACGCGTGGGCTACCTGCCCGAAGAGCGTGGCCTCTACCGCGATGTCTCCATCCTTGAGACGCTGACCTACTTCGGCGCGCTGCGGGGCATGACCAGCCGCGAGGCCCGGGATCGGGCAGCGCATCTGCTGACGGAGGTCGGCCTGGGCGAGGCCATGAAGAAGAAGGCGGCGGAACTCAGTCGGGGCATGCACCAGAAGGCCCAGGTGGTTGCGACGGTGCTGCACGCACCTGACCTGCTCATCGTCGACGAGCCGTTCCAGGGCCTCGACCCGGTCAATGCCGACATGCTGCGCGGAGTCCTGCTGTCACAACGCGACCGCGGCGCCGCAGTAGTCATGAGCACCCACGATATGACCGATGCGCAGCGGCTGTGCGATCGCATCCTGCTTATCGACCATGGCCGGCGCCTCCTCTACGGCAGGGTTCCGGAGATCCAGCGCGCGTTCAGTGACGGAGCGGTGGAGGTCCGCGGGCCGGGGATCTCTGCGTCCAGCACTTACCGAAGCGTCTCGGAGGCGGCCGTGGTGGACGGCAGCGTGCGCTTCCTGCTGCGTGAAGGATCCAGTCCGCATCACCTGTTCCGCGAACTGGCCGACGAGGGTGCGGCCGTGGAGCGGTTCGAGGTGTCCACGCCCACGCTCAATGAGATCTTCATCCGGACGGTGGCCGGTGACCGGCGCGCGGAGGCCGTTCGGTGACGAGTGGCGCATCGGTGAGGAGTGGCGGACGGAGCTTCCTGAGCTTGATCGCCCTGGTCGCGAAACGCGACTACATCCGCACCGTCCGGCGCCGCGGCTTCGTATTCGGGACGCTTCTGCTGCCGCTTGGGATCGGCGCGTTCTTCCTGCTCTCGACCGTCCTGCCCGGCGCCGCGCCGGGCCCGGTCATGGAGTTCCCCGGCGGCCCGCCCCGCGCCGCAGGTCATG
>JALZLQ010000101.1 GCA_030858605.1 Chloroflexota bacterium | reverse complement strand
GCCACGCCCGCCCCCCCGGTGGGCACCGCGCTGGGCCCGCACGGCATCAACATCGTGGAGTTCTGCAAGAGCTACAACGAGAAGACCACCGCCCAGAGCGGCCAGGTCATCCCTGCCCAGATCACGGTCTTCGAGGATCGCAGCTTCACATTCGTGCTCAAGACCCCGCCCGCGGCTGACCTGCTGCGCAAGGCGGCCGGCGTGGAGAAGGGTTCCGCAACCAGCGGACGCGATCGCGCCGGCAGCGTGACCAGGGCTCAGGTTCGAGAGATCGCCCAGACCAAGATGGTCGACCTCAACGCGACCGACGTGGACGCGGCCGGTCGCATCATCGAGGGCACGGCGCGCTCGATGGGCATCGAGGTGACCGGCTAGACAGCCGAACAGAAGCCGGCAGAGCGCCGGCACGACCACCCCGCGTCAAAGGGGGAGGCCCCACAGGGCCGCTACGAAGGAGTCGAGATCATGGCCGACCGCGGCAAGCGCTACACGGACGTCGTCAAGCTGGTCGAGCGTGGCCGGAGCTATGAGCCGATGGAGGCCGTCGGACTGCTCAAGGACACCAGCAACGTCAAGTTCGATGCCTCCGTGGAGGCCCACGTCCGACTTGGCGTCGATCCGCGCCACGCGGACCAGATGGTGCGCGGCACCGTGGTCCTGCCCCACGGCGTGGGCAAGCCCGTGCGGGTGGCCGTGTTCGCACAGGCGGACAAGGCACAGGACGCCCTGAAGGCCGGTGCCGACGAGGTCGGTGGCGAGGACCTGGTCAAACGCATAGAGGCCGGCTGGTTCGACTTCGACGTGGCACTGGCCACACCCGACATGATGGGCATGGTGGGCAAGCTGGGCCGGATCCTGGGGCGCCGCGGGCTGATGCCCAATCCGAAGTCCGGCACCATCACGTTCGACATCGAGCGCGCCGTGCGAGAGGTCAAGTCCGGCCGTGTCGAGTTCAAGGTCGACAAGGGCGCTATCATCCACGTCCCCTTCGGCAAGGTGAGCTTCGAAGCGGAGCAGCTGGCCGATAACCTGGCCGCGCTGGTGGACGCCATCAACCGCGCCCGTCCCAGTGCCGCCAAGGGGCAGTTCTTCAAGAGCCTGACGGTGGCCTCCACGATGGGTCCCGGCATCCGCGTGGACGTGCCGGGCCTGCTCGCCAGGGCCGCTGCCTAGACCGCCAACGACATCCAGGGGCGAGAGCCCCGACGGTGCGGGAACGTCCCGCGGCCGTATCCAGATCGTTCCGCCACAGACAGCGTGCGTCCGCAGGCACCCACTGGTGGGTGCCGGCCGCGGCGACGGATCGCTCGAGTCCGAGCGATCCGCCCACGGACCGGACCGAAATCGTCGACCGGACCTGGCTCCGAGCCGGGGGACGCGACGGGCACGCCGAGGCAGGGTCACGGGTCTCCACCCGGGTCGCGCTGCGCCGCAGCCGGACCCCCTGCGCGGAATGCCGCAGGGACGTCTGACCGCAGGCGCCCACCAAGGGAAAGGAGGCGACATGCCGACCGATGCCAAAAGAGCCGCCGTGGCCGAGCTGGTCGAGGCGTTCTCGAACAGTGATCGGGCTATCGTGTCCGACTATCGAGGACTGACCGTCTCGGATCTGAATGCCCTGCGTCGCGCGCTGCGTGAACAGGGAATCACCTACCGCGTGGTCAAGAACCGTCTTGCCAGGATCGCTGCCGATGAGGCCGGCCGGGGAGAGCTCTCAGGGCTTTTCGACGGTCCCTCGGCCGTAGCGCTCGGCGGGCAGGACGAGGTCGCCCTGGCTAAGGGCGTCCTGGATGCCCTGCGGCCACATCGTTCCGTCGTCATCCGTGGCGGCGTGATCGGCAACATGCGCATCGATGGGGCCATGGTCTCGCGGCTGGCCACGCTCCCCAGCCGAGAGCAGTTGCTGAGTCAGTTGGCGGGTGGCATCGCGTCGCCGCTCAGCACCATGGCCTCGTTGCTCAGCGCCCCACTGCGCAACCTGGGCTACGGCCTCACGCAGTTGCGCGACCAGCGTGAGGGGGCCGGCCCTGCCTGACGCGCCCATCCCGAGCCCACAGTTCAGGACAGAACCACAGAAGGAGAAACTCCAATGGCGACACTGACCCAGGACCAGCTGCTCGAGGCCATCGACGGCATGACCGTTCTTGAGCTCTCCGAGTTCATCAAGAAGTTCGAGGAGCGCTACGGCGTCACGGCTGCCGCTCCCGCCGCCGCCGCTCCCGCTCCGACTGCCGGTGGCGCTCCCGCCGCTGCGGTCGAGGAGCAGACCGAGTTCACCGCCGTGCTCACGGAGATCGGGCCCAACAAGATCCCCGTCATCAAGGTCGTGCGCGAGCTCACCGGTCTCGGCCTGAAGGAGGCCAAGGATCTGGTGGACGCGTCGCCCAAGCCGGTCAAGGAGGGCATCGCCCGCGACGAGGCCGACAAGATCAAGGCCGCCCTGGAAGAGCAGGGCGCGAAGGTCGAGATCAAGTAGCAGCGAGGCCTGCCCGCCTCAGCTCGAGCACGTTCAGCGAAGCCCGTCCCGCTCGACCCGGGGCGGGCTTCAGCGTGTCCGCTGGAGGCTTCTGCCAGGGCAAGGAGAGGCGTACACTCGCGCCGCGCAGTCATGGCTCTCGAGGGTTGCGGGCCAGACGGGTGGCGCCAGCTGCGATCGAGGGATCGATGCCCCTAGCCGTCATCAGATGGGCGACCTCTGGCCTCGCGACTTTCGTCGTGGGCATCGTGCTGGGCGCGAGCACCGCGCTAGCGGCCGCGCCAACCACGGAGATCAGCTCAGCCGGACCGCTGACCCGCATCATCATCAGCGCGGAGCTCAACTGCCAGGTCGCCCATGAGGACGACACCCTCTTCGAGTTCTTTCCGCCGAGCTCGGAGACGGGTGCCTGTGGGACCTTCCTGGCACTAGGTGAGGTGCTGTACGGACCAAGCCAGATCCCGTCTGGAGGCGGACTCGGGAACTTGACGCCGTGGACGCCACGCAACCAGGGCGACGTTACGGGCACCGGTTCAGGCAGTGATCCCTTCGTGCTGCTGACAGAGGTCGAGGCGGCTGGCGCGGGCCTCATCGTCCAGGAGACCAACAGCTACGT
>JALZLQ010000096.1 GCA_030858605.1 Chloroflexota bacterium | reverse complement strand
TGGCAGGAGTGGGCGGAATGGGCGGACGCTGGATCGGCCGACGCCAGCGGCCAGCGCATGCCGGGCGCCAGCAGTCGATGGAACCGTGGCAAGGACCTCTCATGGGAGCCGCTGCGCATCGAGCGGGTGTGCGAAGTGGCCTACGACCACCTTCAGGGCGACCGCTTCCGCCACGGCACCACGTTCAAGCGCTGGCGAGACGACCGACAGCCCAGATCATGCCGCTACGATCAGCTCGAATCGACCCCGCCCTACGAACTGAAGCGCATCTTCGGCTCCGAAACGTGACGCGCGGCGGGTAGACTCCGGGAACGACCGTCAGAGATCGCCTTGGGAGAGGAGACACATGTCCGAACCGCGCCGCCCCGAGGATGGTTCGACGCAGGAGTCGAGCCCGTCCTGGGACCAGCCCGCATCCACCGGTGCCGACAGCTCGGCCGCCAGCCAGCCGGCCTCGCCGCCCTACCAGGATCCGCTGACCGGCACACCGACCTCCGAGCCTGCCGAGGTCACCTCCGAGGAACCTGCCTGGACGCCCGCGCAACCCCCGCCGGTCGACGCACCACCGCCCCAGATGCCGGCGTACGAGCCGGTCTCGACCGACACGACCTACCAACCGGCGTACACCCCGCCGGCCGACCAGGCGCCGGCCTATCCGCCGCAGTACCAGCAGCCGGAGCAGCCCGCCTATCCGCCGCAGTACCAACAGCAGGCGGCCTATCCGCCCCAGTACCAGCAGCCGCCGGCGGGCTTTCCGCAGCAGCCCTATCCGCCCCAGTACCAGCAACCGGCCACAGCCTGGGGCCAGCCTCAGAGCGGTTGGGCACAGCAGCCGGTGTACGAGTACGGCAGTTCCGTCATGGTGGTCCTGGGCGCGATAGTGCTTGTCCTTTTAGGCCTGTTCCTGACGCTGATCGGAGTAGTGGCGCTCCTCAGCGGGCAGGCGATGACTGCCTTGTTCCCCGCAGGTGAGTTCGGGCAAGCGGTACGCAATATGATCACGATCATCGCGGGCGTCATCCTCGTGCTCGGCCTGCTGCACCTGCTCTCCGGCGTGTTCGCCTTCGCCCATCGCTCCTGGGCTCGCTTCGTGGCCATCATCCTGGGCATCCTCGGGCTGCTCATGGGGATCCTGACCATCTATGGCGGTCTACAGCCCCGGACCACGCAGGTCATCGACGGTACGGCGTTCACGACTGATCCGCAGAGCGCATTGATCACGGGCATCGTCATCGCCGTCGCATACGGCATCGTGGTAATGGGCATGATCCTGGGCGGAAGTCACTTCCGGAAGCGCCCCGTCCAGTAGCTCTCCGTCGGTCGGCCGTGGGCCGTCAGGACTTCTTTCGGGGAGCCCGCTGCGACTGGCCCGAGCGATCCGGCCACTCGTAGCCGGCCCACGGGTCGTAGTCAGGATCGAGCGACTCTTGAGGGGCCCGCTCGTCCACCGGCACGTGCTGGAGGTTGACCCGGATGCGCGTCCACGTCGTCGAGCGGCCGCGCATCGAGTCGACCAGCACGTCCGCTGGTTCCAGCCGCGCGGAAGCCTTCGGCCAGCGGACCTTCCAGCGCTCCAGTCCCGCCAGTGCCTCGTCCTTGTGCGCTGCGCGGGCGATCTCGATGACGGGGACGGACGAGCGGCGCCGACCGGTCGGCGTGGGCCTCGTCCCTTGCCGCTGACCTTTCACCCACGGGGCGGGGCCGCTGATGCCGGCGTCGGGGTCGCCCTCGGCGACCGCCATCCGGCGGGCTTCGGCTACTTCGGGCGGCGGACCACCGGCCACACCGCGGCCGCTGTAGTCTTCCGCTGAGCGCCGCTTCTGAGATGGTCTGACGCGCGGCGGCTCCCCTTCCTGCTTGGCATAGTGAGGCGGCCACGGCGCGTCGCCATCGCCCTCGGCCTCGTGCCGGGCGGACAGCTCCAGTAGTGAGGCGAGCGATCCGACAGCCTCATCGATCCCCTCCGAGGCATCACCCCGCTCCGCGACCAGGGCCGGCACGGTCACCAGCGTGAAGTCGCCCGCCTCCACATCGGCCACCTCGTCCCAGCGCAGCGGCATGGAGACGCGCGCGTCGGGCAGCGGGCGGACGGAGTACGCCGAGGCCACCGTGCGGTCCTTGGCGTTCTGGTTGTAGTCGAGGAAGACGCCCTGGCGCTCCTCCTTCCACCATTTGCTGGTGGCCAGCTCCGGTGCACGCCGCTCCACGTCACGAGCCAGTGCCAGGGCTGCCCGGCGCACCTCCGGGAACGTCCAGCGCGGCTCGATGCGCACGTTGATGTGCATCCCGCGCGATCCGGAGGTCTTTGGCCAGCCCACCAGACCGT
>JALZLQ010000089.1 GCA_030858605.1 Chloroflexota bacterium | reverse complement strand
GACATCACGGCCTCCGTGCCCGATGAGACGAAGCGCAGGCGCTCCATCGATGGCATCGCTGCGCGGATCCGCTCCGCCAGCTCGACCTCTGTGGGTGAGGTGGCTCCGAATGGTCCGCCTCGGCTCGCCTGACGTGTCACCACCGCAACGACCTGAGGATGAGCGTGGCCCAGGATGAGCGGCCCGAAGGCGCCCACGTAGTCGAGGTACTCGACTCCGTCCGCGTCCCACACTCGCGCGCCCTCGCCGCGCATCACGATGGGCGGTTCCCCGCCCACGGCCCGGTAGGCGCGTACGGGACTGTTCACCCCACCCGGGAAGAGGTCCTCGGCACGGTCGCGCCACACCGCCGAGACGGTGCCGCGCGTCGATGTTTCCGTGGTCACGATCGTCCCGCCGGTGCCCCGAGGAGCCGCAGTATCTCGTCCATCGGCCGATGGATGGCCGTCAGGATGGGCGTGTCCCGAACCGTGGAGCGGCGGCTCTCCGTACCGCGCAGCGCGCGCACCAGGTCACCGAAGCTGGGCAGATCATCCATCTCGTAGGCGACCAGAAAGTCGTTGTCGTCCATACCGAAGGAGTAGGCCAGCAACTGGCGTATCTGTGGCCACTGACGCCCGACCTTCATGTGCTCGTTCATGATCCCCTGCCGCGCCTCGCGACCCAGCAGGTACCACTCCGAGCTCTTGGTGAACGGATACACCACGAGGTAGCGCGAGCGCTCGCCGCCGAAGGCAGACTGCTCCTGCTCCGTGGGCGTGGTGACGTACTGCGTCGGCTTCAGGACGCCGATGAAGGACTCGCGCACGGACAGCCATCGACCGAGTCCCGAGCGCAGCGTGCGCGCGCCAGCCTCCTCCAGCGCATCGACGCTCTCCGCCAGGCGCCAGAGGAGCAGGTCAGAGCCGGACTGGAGGCCGATCATCGAGTAGCTGTAGGTCCGAACGCCGTCGTCGCCGTCCGCAGCCACTGCCCGGGCGAACTCATCCGCGGAGGCCGTCCGTTCGTCCTCAGATAGGCGCCGCCAAACCGGATCCAGCCCCAGCGCGAGCGCCTGCACGTAGGTGTCGGTCATCGTGTCAGCTCCGGTTCGCTCAGCCACCGGGCGGCCTCCGCCGCGAAGTACGTGACGATCACGTCCGCCCCCGCCCGATGGATGGCCGTGAGGCACTCCAGAGCCGCTCGGCGGCGGTCGATCCAGCCGCGCTCGGCTGCCGCCTCGATCATGGCCAGCTCACCGCTCACCTGGTAGGCCGCCAGGGGCACATCGAAACGGTTGCGAGCGCGAGCCAGCAAGTCGAGCGAGGTGATGGCTGGCTTGACCATCAACATGTCCGCTCCCTGTTCCACATCCAGCTCCATCTCGCGCATGGCTTCGCGTCCGTTGGCAGCATCCATCTGGTAGCTGCGCCGGTCACCGAAGGCGGGCGTGGAGTCGGCGGCGTCGCGGAACGGACCGTAAAGCGCCGAGGCGTGTTTGGAGGCGTAGGCCAAGATGGCCGTGTCCTGGCGGCCGGCCCCGTCGAGGGCGGCGCGGAGGGCCCCGACCTGGCCGTCGAGCATGGCGCTGGGCGCGACGATGTCCGCGCCGGCCTCTGCGTAGGTCACGGCCGCCGCCGCGAGGCCGTCGAGCGATGCGTCGTTGACGATCGTCTCCCCGTCGAGCACGCCGCAGTGCCCGTGGCTGGTGTACTCGCAGAGACACACGTCCGCGACAAGGACGAGCGGCAGCCCGGCCGACCGCAGGGCGCGGAGGGTCTGCGGCACGGGGCCGTCCGGATCGGCGGCGCACCTGCCGGACGGATCCTTGCCATTAGGGATGCCGAAGAGGATGACCCCTCCGACCGCCCGCTCCGCAAGATCTCCGGCCAGTTCCGCCGCGACATCCGCGCTGAGGCGTGCCTGGCCGGGCATCGAGACGATCGGCTCCCGCCGCCGCTGGCCGGAGACGACGAAGAGCGGCGCGATCAACTGCGATGGCGTCAGGCGGGTCTCGCGGACGAGCGTGCGCAGTTGTGGGGAGCGGCGAAGGCGACGGGGCCGCTGGAGCAGGGCAGGTCCGGTCACGAGACGACCTCCTGCGGTGTCCGGGTCGTAGGCGGCCGATGGCCGACCGTCATCCGGTTCACGGCCACGACCAGGTCATCGACAGACGGTCGGGCAGCCTCGGCAGCGACCTGGAGCCCGGCCTCGCGAATAGCAGCGCTGGTCGATGGGCCGATGGACACCAGCGGCGTGGCAGCGATCCGCGAATGGACCTGCGTGGCGCCCGTGCCGTCGCCGCTGGCGGCGAGTGCCAGGAGCCCGCGCACAGCAGAGCCCGAACACAGGACTATCGCCTGGAGTTCACCGTCGGAAAGGGCGTCAAGGAGCACCCGCACACTGGCCGGCGGACCCTCCACCGTTCGGTAAGCCACCACGTCATCGACCGTGGCCCCGGCGGCGCGGAGAGCGTCGGGCAGCACGCCATCCGCGCGATCCGAGCGCGGCAGCAGCACTCTGCGATCGGCCAGCGAACCAGTCGCCGACAGCAGCGCCTGCGTGATGGCATCCCCGCGCGACACTTCAGGCACGACGTCGACACGGACGCCAGCCTCTTCCAGCACGACGGCCGTGGCGCGACCGACCGCGGCCCACAGCGGCTTGCGAGCCACCAACTTGCCTGGACCGACGGCGCGATCCATGGCAGCAAGCACGGCTACGGCTCCGGCGGCACTCGTCACGACGATCCAGTCGTATCCGGTCAGCCCGGCGACGGCCAGGTCGAGCGACCCGCCCGGCTCGACATGCTTCAGCTCAACGGTCGGCACGGCGTGCACGCGGTGGCCCGCCGACCCGAGAGCGGCGACCAAGGGATCGGCCGCGCCCGCGGGCCGCGTGGATAGGATGCTCATCCGCGTGAGCCCGACAGGACCGTAGCCCGATACCCGCCGGCGATCAACTCGGACGCCAGGCGCGCAGCCAATCCGCCTACCTCGTGGCTCGTCCCTACCCAGCGGCTGGTCATTCGGCGGCTGCCATCCTCCGTCGCGGCCACGGCCAGCACGCTCAACTCCGGTGCGCGGAGAGTGGCCAGGGCACCCAGCGGAGCGCGGCAGCCGCCACCGGCTGCCTCGAGGATGCCGCGCTCCAGCTCCACGCACACTCGGGTCGGCGCATCATCCAATGCCGCCACCGCCCGGAGCGCGGCCGCGTCATCGGCCCGCACCTGTATGGCCAGCGCGCCCTGGCCCGGAGCCGGAGTGATGAGGTCGGCGTCCAGGATCGCGCTGATGCGCTCCTCGCGGCCAAGGCGCGAAAGGCCGGCCACGGCCAGGATCAGCGCATCGACCTCACCGGCGTCCAGCCGGCGCAGCCGCGTATCCACGTTCCCGTGAAGCGGGCGGATCCGTAGGTCGGGACGAGCCGCCAGCAGGAACGCGGTTCGCCGTGGACTGTCGGTGCCCACCGTCGCGCCGTGGGGCAGCGCACCAAGGGAGGGGCCTTCGCGCGTGACCAGCGCGTCGCGCGCGTCGGCACGCGGCGGATATGCGCCGATCACGAGGTCGACTTCGGGCTCGATGGGCACATCCTTGGCGCTGTGGACCGCCAGATCCACTTCGCCGCGACGCAGAGCCGACTCGAGTGCGCCCACGAAGGCACCTTCGCCCCAGGCCGTGTCGGGCAGGCGGACATCGCCATCGGTCACGATGGTCACCGCGACCACCTCGTGGCCGGCCCGTTCGAGTTCGGCCGCCACCAGGTTCGACTGGGCGCGCGCGAGCAGGGAGCCCCGGGTGCCCAGCCTGAGCCTCATCGCGGCAGGTCGAAAAGTGTCCGCGCCGCCTGCGCGGCCGAGCCGTCTGCGTCCTCACGCAAGCGTGCGCTCGGCTCATGGAGCAGCGCCGCCGTGAGCTGACGAGAGAAGGCGCTGATAAGGAACTGCTCCCGCTCGTCGAGCCCCGGCAGGCGGCGCAGCAATCGCTCGATGGACACCCGACGGCGGTCCTCCGCGCGCTCTCGCAGGGAGCACAGCGTCGGGACGGCGCCGCGACCGTGTAGCCAACGCTCATATCGGCCGCTCCAGGCCTCGACGACTGCCTCTGCGCGCTCGGCGTACCTGGCCTCGTCCGGGCCCAAGGGCGATCCGTTCCGCGGAGCAGGGTAGAGCTGGTCGATGTCAGCGAACCGAGCACCCAGGCGGTCCCGCACGGCTGCTCCCACAGCGGTCGGCGCCGACAGGTCGACCACGGGCGGCAAGCCGGCACAGACCTCCAGTTCCAGCCATGGCCCGCCCAGCGCCACGACGATACCGTCCATGCCTGGCGCCAGTGTGGCTGCCTCGGCGAGATCCACCCCTTCTCCGCCATGTCTATGCGCGACCGGTCGGGCGTGCCCCGCGTCGCGGCTGGCCACCAGGACACGAGCCCCACGCGCGCTCGCGGCTGCGGCCAGACGAACGCCCAACGTGCCGGCACCAACGACCAGGATCCGGCCGCCTTCCAGCGCCACTCCCCGGTCGGCCAGCCACCGGAGAGCTGGTCCAGACAGGTCGCGCGGCCGGCCGCCCTGCCCGGCACGTGCCTCACGACCGGCCGCCAGGGCCATCTCAGCCAGCCGTCGGACCTCCGGCGAGAGGCAGTTCGCGGAGGCTGCGAAGGCGGTCCTGAGCTGGCCGAGGATCTGATCCTCGCCCAGGACCGCACTCTCCAGCCCGGTGGCCACGCGAAACACGTGCCGCATCGCGTCGGACCCGTGCAGGTGGCCGAGGAGCGTAGCGCGGGGCACGTCAGCCCGCAGGCCGGTCGAGGGTTCGGACGACCCGACGACCTCCACGCGATGACAGGTCTTCATGACCAGGAGACCCTCTCGGGCAGCCGCCGACTCGAAGTACGCGGCGACCTCCTCGCGCACCTCGGCCGTCACGCGGCCGGCATGTGCGCAGACGACCCACAGCCGTTCGATCGCTTCGGTCACGGTCGTCCTGTCCCTGAGGTCACGGCGTCGCCACTCGGCGCGGACCCTTGCGTCGCGGCGCTGGGCCCGCCTCGAGCGAGTGACCGGTCATGGTCGCCAGGAGGAGCCGATCCATGGCCGCCTCCGCAGCCATGATGAGTTCGGTCGCGCGGCGCGTGTCCAGGCCACGCTCGCCGGACAGCCGGGCGAGATGCTCCACGAACGGTGATCGGAAGCCGAGGAACGCTTCGACAGCATCGCTCAGGGAGGCGCCCAGTCGCGCCACCGCGCGGCCCTGCTCGGCGGCGATCCGGGCCGCTTCCACGAGACGCTGAGCGGCGATGGCGTCGTCTGCCGCGTCAAGGTGTTCCAGCATCAACGCCACGAGCTGCCGGCCGCGGTCACGGAAGCCGGCCAGGTCATCGGGCGCCAGGGCCGCGATCCACGGCGCGCGAGTTCGCTGCGTCACGGCCCCCCGGCGGGTCCGAGAGGGCCGGTAGATACGCGCCATGCGCTCGGCTGAGACTCCAAGACGCGCCAGATGCGGGCGGGCGGCGACAGGAGGCGGCAGGAGTGCCCGCAGCGAGGACCGGGAGAATCGACGGTGGCCGCCGGGTGTCGTAAACACGGACACATGGCCGTCATCGGACCAACGGCGCAGTGTCGCCTGGGACATGCCCAGCAACCGACTGGCTTCGCCCAGGCTGATCCAGTCGGACTGGTGGCGTCGTGCGCGCGGCGAACGGGTCTCTCTGGAAACGCTCAAATCTGCGCAAATATACACGAGGCTGCGCGCGACTTGACGCACCACTCCGACGTGGTAGTCGACCGTGGATCCGAAGAAGCTCACCCCTCGCCGGCGAGCGCCCGTCTCGTGTTCTTCCTCAGAAAACCATCTATGGCGTCAGGCGGCAGGCCCGCCTCGAGCAGCCGATCGCGGAAACCCGTCAGCACATACGTGTAGCCCGAGCCGCCCATGGCCGCCAGGTCGGAGCGGAGGCAAACATCGTGGGAGAGCAGGATCCGGTCGGCGAAGCCTGCCTCCACCAGCGCCAGCACGTACCCGACGCGAAGCTGCGTGTCGTACCCGTGGCGGCCCTGGATCGTGTCGAACTGGACCCAGGCTCCGCGTCGGGCGAGAGCGAGGTGGTACTCGGGATCGGGCACCAGGTCGGCGTGGCCGATGATGACCCGCCGGGGGTCCACGCCCTCCTCCGCCAGGAGGTCGAGCTGGGCCAGCCCGACCGGCCATCGCGCAGCGTGCGTGGTGATGGTCAGGCCGGTGCGCCGGTGCGCCCGGGCGGCCGCCCGGAAGCAGCGCTCCTCGGCGGACGTGAGCCAGCGGTCGCAGGCGATCTCACCGATCACGCCGGCACGTACGTCGCTACCCTCCACGCCCTCCTCTATGTCGCGCACGATCTCCTCGGCCAGCTCGTCCACGGTCCGCCGGTCCACTGCTGGCCGATCCAGATACGGCTCGCGGTAGTAGCCCGTGCCCATCACGATGTGAACGCCGGTCGCCTCCGAGACAGCGCGCAGTGCGGTGGGCTGGCGACCCAAACCGATGCTCGTGACGTCCACGATGGTACCGCCACCGGCCGCCGCGAAAGCCGCCACCTCTTGGCTGGCCAGCGCTGGGTCGTGCAGCAGCCCGTCGCCACGGTACTCACGCATCAGGTCGATGAAGATGTGCTCGTGCGGCAGAGTGACGCCCAGCTCTTCGGCCGGAATGGGGCCGCGCACGGTCGTCACGGACGAGGCCGTCATGTCGATGCGGCGGGCACGTCCGGATAGGCCGGTGTGGTCAGGATGGTGAGGCTGTCCAGAGGCCAGAAGCGGAGCCAGGCCCGGCCTACTACGCGATCCACGGCGACCGTGCCGAAGCAGCGCGAGTCCTGGGACTGGTTGCGATGATCGCCCATCAGGAAGATCTCGCCCTGGGGAACGTTCCAGACCGATTCGCCGCAGTCCGGCTCCGTGGTACCGCGCGCGACGTAGTCCTCGTCCAGGGCGACGCCATTGACCAGGACCCCTCCATCGGCGATCTCAACGCGGTCTCCGCCGACGCCGATGATGCGCTTGATGAAGGGCGTCTCGTCCTCCGCCGTGCCCGGTGCACGGAAGACGACGACGTCGCCCCGGGAGTAGTCATCGAAACGAGGGGTCAGCTTGTCCACCAGCAGGTGCTCGCCGGGCTGGATGGTCGGCACCATGCTCACCTGCTGGACCTGGAAGGTCTGCACCACGAACGTCTGCACTACCAGGTAGATGACCACGGCCAGGACGACCGTCGTGATGATCTCGACCAGAGCGTTGCGCAAGCGAGTCCTCGTGGAGTCGGGTGCTTCGCTGACGGCGACATCCTGTCCGGCACTAAGCTCCGGGCCGACCTCGGTCACGAACCACCTCACATCTCGCGACGACGACGCCGGCGCGGAC
>JALZLQ010000087.1 GCA_030858605.1 Chloroflexota bacterium | reverse complement strand
GGCCGCATCGCTGTCGAGGAGATCCATCGCGAGCGCAACCCATGGTTCGGCGGCATCAACCCCGAGCCCATCCGCCCGCACATCGACGAGGCACTGGGCCTGCTCGCGGGCGGCGGTTTCGATCTGGGCCTCTTGCTGGATGGCGATGCCGACCGGGCCGGCGCGGCAGACGAGCAGGGCACGTTCATCCACCAGCTTCAGGTCATGGGCCTGCTGATGTATTACCTGGTCGAGCACCGCGGCATGCGCGAGCCGGTCGTCTCCACCGTCAACGAGACCTCCATGGTGGGACGCTTGGGCGAGCGCTACGGGGTCGATGTCCACGAGACGCCGGTCGGCTTCAAGTACGTGGGTCCCAAGATGATCGAGACGGGCGCCATGATGGGCGGCGAGGAATCCGGCGGCTACGGCTTCGGGATGCACCTGCCCGAGCGCGACGGGATCTATGCTGACCTCCTGCTGCTGGATCTCTTCATTCGCGAGCGCGAGGCCGGCCGCTGGCCTGTGTCGAGCATCGTGGAGCACCTGCACTCCATCGCGGGCCCCTCCTTCTACCTGCGCATCGACGTGCATGTCGATCGCGCAAGCTACCCTGAGCGCAAGGAGCGCCTGATGGTGGACCTGCGCGAGAAGGCTCCCTCGGCCATCGCGGAGCAGGACGTGGTCCGCTCGCTGGCCCTCGACACGAACGATGGCTTCAAGTGGTGGACCGGGGATGGCTCCTGGCTGCTTGTGCGCTTCAGTGGCACGGAGCCACTGGTGCGCATCTACGTTGAGGCCACCGACGCGGAGCGCCGCGACGGGATGCTCGCCGCCGGTGAACGACTGGTACGGGGGGAGTCGTAGTGTCGGCTGGCGTCGGAGGCCTGCTCGATGACCTTGGCGCGATGCGACGTTTCGATCAGGCCGGGATGCTGGACGCCATCGGCGGGATCCCTGTCCAGATCCGGGACGCATGGCAGCGCACGCGCAACCTGCAGCTCCCCGACAGCCACGGCGGCCTGCGTTCCGTGGCGCTCCTGGGGATGGGCGGCTCGGCCATCGGCGGCGACCTGGTGCGGGGCGTCTTCGCGGACCGGCTCAAGGCGCCGCTCAGCGTGGTGCGCGACTATGAGCTGCCCGCCTGGGTGGACCGGGAGACGCTTGTCGTTGCCAGCAGCTACAGCGGCGCCACGGAAGAGACCATCAGCGCCCTCAGCACAGCCCTGGAGCGTCGCTGCCCGGTCGTCGTGATCAGCACTGGCGGCCCCCTCAAGGAGGTGGCTCGCAAGGCCGGGCTACCGCTTCTGGCCTTTCCCGGCGAGGGTCAGCCGCGCGCGGCGGTGGGCTACTCGCTGACACTCCTCGCCGGCCTTCTCGAGCGGGCTGGCTTGCTCGAGCTGGGGAACGAGGAGCTACGCGACACGGTGGCTGCCGCGACGGCCGCCGTTGCAGCCTCAGGACCGGAGACGCCGAGTGAGCGGAACCCGGCCAAGCAACTCGCCTGGACGCTGGTCGATCGGTTGCCGGTCATCGAGGCCAGTGGCCCGCTGGTGGCCGTGGCGCGGCGCTGGAAAACGCAGCTCAACGAGAACGGCAAGACCATGGCGGTGATGGAGGAGCTGCCCGAGGCGACCCACAACAGCGTCGTCGGCTATGCGCAGCCGGAGTCGATCCGCGACCATCTGTACGTGGTCTTCCTGGCCAGCGCGGCGGAGCACCCGCGGAGCCGATTGCGTGCCTCCTTGTCCGCCGAGCTCCTGGGGGCGGCCCAGATAGGCCACCAGGTGATACCCATCGCGGGCGAAGGCCGCCTCCAGCAGGCCATCTCCGGGATCGTGCTGGGCGACTACGTCAGCACCTACCTCGCGTTCCTTTACGGGCTGGATCCGTCCCCGGTGGAGGCGATCGGCTATGTCAAGGGCCGTATGTCCCTACCTGATGAGGACGACGAATAGTCCGTGTCGCGCCGTGACTGACTTTGGGGATGGTCGGGTGCGGTAGGCTGATGTAGGCTAGGTCCATCGTTCAGCGTCGGTCGCGACGATGCAAGAGGTCGTCGCTCGGCGCCAGGATCGGGCGCGTCGACGGCCGCCGGCGGGCCCTGGGTAGGGAGGGTCTGACCTGATGCATTCCAGCGTCATCGGCAAGATCGAGAAGGCGAACCGCTACGCTCGCGAGACTGACCGGATCTCGATGGACCGGCTTTCCGTGACCTTCCGCGGTGACAATGACACCCATCGCGTGTCGCTCGATGCCGAGACGTGGAGCTGCAACTGCCATTACTTCGAAAGCTGGCAGACGTGTGCCCATATCCTGGCACTCCAGAAGGTGCTAGGCGGGATGCTGCCCGAGGGAGCACAGACATCTCTCTTCCCCGCAGCGCCCGAGGTCATGCATCAGGCGGAGCCGTCGCCGGCCTGAACCGAGGTGTCCACTCGAGGTCGAGCCAGAGGCCGGCCGGCAGCGACCAGCCTCTTGGCATAGTTCACGGGACGATGGCGCGCACGTAGTGCGTGTACTCGCCACGTTCGAGGTCGAACCAGATCCGGATCTCAAGGTGCCAGTCGCCTGCGGGGACCTGGAAGGAGGGGCCTGGCTCGCCGTCGGGAGCCTCTGCATCGGCGAACAGTCGCTCGGCGGCTGCATCGCCCACCGGCCGACCGGCGACCTGCCACCTCACGAGTCCTGACCCATCCGAGAGCTCAAGGGTGAGCACGCCGTCGGCAGCGCGTACCCGTGGCAGACGATGGGCGGGAGGGATCATCCCGATGTCGCCACAGCCGCTCACGTAACAGCCGCTCCCTCGTTCCGAGGCGACCGGAGCGCTTTGGCCGCGTACCAGCAGGTCCGGAGACTCTAGATCCAGCCTGCCGTCGGCGGGCATGTCCCGATCGGGCACGAACAGCCGCCAGTGGTACGTAGTTGGCGGTGAGTCCACGACCTCAGCATCCAGACGAAGTAGCCACTCACCGGCATCGGGCCCCATCAGGCTGATGAGGTCCGCCCGTTCGCCGGGTCCTGGCCCGGTGGCAAGCTCGGTGGCACCATCGGTCATGTCCTCTCCGACCGCGCTGAGGGTCACGACCCAGTTCAGGAACTCGAGCTGCCTGTCTCGGAAGCCGATATCCAGGTTCGCGCGCTGGGCGTGCTGGTCCAACGCACGCAGGGCAGCCGGCTTCGGCGGGTCGCCGGCAGGTGTCGCCATCCCATCCAGGTATCCGAACGGACCGCTGAGATAGACCGCCGCAGCCTCCCCGGCCGGCGATGGGCTGGGCGAAGATGGCGGGATCGTCGGGTTGAGCCTGGGGCTGGGGCTGGGGTCGAGGGTGGGCGACGCGGCAGGCGTGGGCGTGCCGCTGGCAGGGCTGGCCGCTGGCGGTGTGGGCTCAAGCCCCGCAGTGCTGTCGCCACCGCTCGTGCTTACCGTCTGGCACGCTGAGAGTAGGAGCGCTAACACGAGTGCGATGACGATCGGATGGCGCATCAGTTACTCCTGCTTGGCTGTCGCTTGGGTGCCACGACGGGACAGTCGACCGAGCACGGGGCGGCAGTCACTCTCAAGACGTCTGATACGTCTCCGGTGAGACCCTCCGATGAAGGTTGAGCGAAGATCGCTCGGAACTCGTAGGTCGTCCAGGCCTGGAGGACGAGGGAGTACTTGCCAGCTCCTGGCCCTGACGCCGCGTCGTGAGAGATCCACGAGCCGCCCAGCACGCGACGCTGGATGATCACGTCCCGGCCGCTCACGAAGTTGCCGCCGAGCTCTCCATAGCCATCCTTGTCGCGTACCCGCAGCGTCGCCGTGATGGTCACGGGATCCCGGTACCTGACCGAATAGGCACTGGAGGCCACCGTCAGCCGAGTGTCCACGCGGTCGCACAGGGCATATGGGGTACTGCTGTACAGGACGTCGTAGCGGCGCTGAAGCGTGGCCACGTCGCATGGCCCGAATCGGTGCATCTGCCAGCCGGGATCGCCACGCTGCGGGATGCGGCTGTGCATGACCGTGTCGCTAGCCGACAGTCCGTCGGCATCATCGGGGTGCGAAAGACCCTCCACGTGTCCCAGCTCGTGGAGCACGGTGCGTTCGATGTCGAAGCAACTGCCCTGCGGTTCGCTGTAGGCCTGACACCAGGTCAGCGTTCCCCAGTGCATCTCCGTCCGATGCGGGCGCAGCCTGATGTACCACCAGTGGGGGATGTCCCGGGTAGCGCAGGCGATGGCGCGCGCGCAGTTGCCGCTCATCGTCTCCGCGATGCCGATCGTGTCATCCGCATCGGAGTAGTAGCTGAAGGTGGCCGCCCGCGAGTCGCGCGAGGCCGCCACGTCCGACGCGGCCGCATCGATGGCCGGACGCATCCAGCTGGTGGGCGCGCTGTCACCGTCAGCCCAGCGATATCGCAGCGACGTGTTGGGCACCCATGTCTCCGACTGTGACTCCGGCACGGGCCCGACAGCTTGAAGCGATGGAAGGGACACAGAGCTCGCTGATAGCGTTCGGGAGCCGCGGATGGGGCACGGTTCGATGCGGCAGTCGCCTTCCAGGAACACTGGGCCATCGGCATGGAGAGCAACCAGGGCACCCTGACCGCGAGATCGATCGGCACGAAGTTCGCCGGTCTCCGGATCAAGGATGCGCGTCATGCACTCGAGGGCCCCGCACGACTGGACGGCCAGCTCGCCGGCCGGGCCCCAGACGACGTTGTTGGTCCAGACCGGCGCGATCGGATCATCCGGGGCGATCCCGCTCATGACGACGGTGGCGGGTGCGCTGCCATCCAAGGCGTGGCGCCAGATGCCCATCTCCGCTCGCCCGAGCGGATCTACCGTGTCGTGGTAGACGTGGGCCCCTGCTGGGTCGATGGTCGCGGTGAAGGGGATGCCGGTCACGCCGATCGTGGTCTCCACGCAACCGCGAGTGAAGTCGAAGACGGTGATCTCGCCGCGACCTCCCGCATGCTCGCCGAAGACGATGCGGGAGCCGAAGGGCCCGTCCATGAAGGCGACGCGTCCGAGTCGCACGGAGTGGTGACCTGACTCCAGCCGGTGACCCACCAGCCAGCCGCGTTCGTCGAGCACCATCTCCAGGGTGGGTATCGCGACCAGCCCGCCCGCCTTTGACGGGTAGGTGTCGCCACAGGTGGGCGGCTCCCCGCTCGATGTGGGCTGCCCGGCCGCAGCGGGCCCGGGCAGTGCCATGGTAGTGATCATCGCGGCCGCCATGAGGGCCCACCGCCAGCCATGCGTACTCCTGGACATGATCCGTTTCCTCCTCCGGCGAGACGACCTCGGCGGAGGGGGCGGATGCGCGGCAGGATGACAGGCGCCTCTTCACTGCGGCTTATCTCGGCGTGTACACTCGCCGCCAACAGAAGACAGGATCGTGGGATCCGCGAAGCCGGTGAGAGTCCGGCACAGTCCCGCTACGGTGACCAGCCAAGGAGCTGGAAGTCCGGTCGCCGGGTCCACGGTCGTGCACGTACCTTCGTGAGAAAGGGAACGCACCTATGGATCCGCGCCCTCGCAGAAACCCCTCCGCAAGATGGCGGACGGGTGTCTTCTCTTCTGCTGGCCTGCTGCTCAGCGCGGCGTTGCTGGCCGGATGCGCCGCTGGATCGGCCCCTGGCGGTGGGCCCAGCTCGCCCGCGCCGTCAGCCTCGCCCGTGGCCCCGACCTCGCCCGTAGCCTCTCCATCGCCCGCGCCGTCAGCCCCGCCCGCAGCCCCGATCTCAGCGGCGCCATCATCTGCCTCGCCATCCGCTTCACCCGCGGCCGCGTTCCCGGTGACGCTGACCGATGACGAGGGCACCGAGCTCACCCTGGAAGAGCCTCCGGAGCGGATCATCAGCCTCTCGCCGGCGAACACTGAGATCGTCTTCGCGCTTGGAGCGGGCGGATCGCTGGTGGGCGGCACGGACTTCGATGACTTCCCTGTGGAGGCCGCCGACCTGCCCACGGTGGCCACGTTCACCGGCGTGCTCATGGAACAGGTGGTGGACCTCGATCCGGATCTCGTCCTGGCTGCCGGGAACGACTTCACGCCCGACGCCGACATCGAACGGATGCGCGAGCTGGGCTTCGCCGTGCTGGTCGTCTACGCCGAGACGGTCGACGAGGTGCTCGCTGACATCGAGCTCATCGGCCGGGCCGTGGGGCGGGAGGCGGAGGCGACAGGGATCACCGATGGGATGCGCGAGCGGATCGAGGAAGTCACCACTGCAACGGATGCGTCTAGTGCGTCGGGCGGGGCTCCGCGCGTCTTCTATCAGATCGGGTCCGAGCCGGAGATCTACGGTCCGGCGCCGGGATCGTTCATCGCCGACATGGTCGAGTTGGCCGGCGGCGACCCCATCACCACGTCGGACCCGTCGGTCTTCTCCATCCCGGTGGAGCAGCTCGTGAGCGCCGATCCGGAGATCATCGTGGTGGGCGACGCGGCCTACGGCGTCTGCCCCGATCAGGTCGCCGCGCGTCCCGGCTGGCGGGAGATGACGGCCGTGGCTGATGGTGCCGTGCGGCCTATCGACGACACCATCGTCACGCGTCCCGGCCCGCGTCTGGCCGAGGGTCTGGCCTCCCTGGCAGTGGCCATCGATCCAGATCTGGAACTGCCCTCTCCACCTCCGGCGGTGACCTTCTGCCTGCCGTGAGCGAAGCCCGTCGGTGAGCACCCGACTCGCGCCCGGGTTGGCACCTGACCTGGCCGCCGCGCGGCTTCGCGTGGGCCGCTGGGAGGCACTTCGCCGCCGCCCTCTGTGGTTGCTGGCAGCGGGTCTGTTACTGCTCCTCTGTTCCCTGGTGGCGGGTATCGTCTTCGGCAACGTGCCCGTCGCCCCGGACCAGACGCTGGCCATCCTGGCTCACCGGCTGCTGGGCTGGGACGGTGCTGTTACCTGGTCGCCTGCGGCCGAGACCATCGTCATGGAACTGCGCCTCCCGCGTGTGCTCACGGCCATGACCGTGGGAACTGGCCTGGCGTTGGCGGGCACCGTGCTGCAGGGTCTGCTGCGCAACCCGCTGGCCGATCCGTACGTTCTGGGCACCGCCAGTGGCGCGGCGCTGGGCGCGGCCATCGCGCTGCTGGTGCCCATCCAGGTGGCTTTCCTCGGGTTGGGCCTGCTGCACATCCTGGCCTTCGCCGGCGCTCTCATCGCGGTCTGGCTGGTGTACCGGCTGTCGAGCGGAGCTTCGGCAGGATCGCTCACGTCCGTGCTGCTGACCGGCTACGCCGTAGGTTCGTTGCTGGCCGCGGGCCTCTCGCTGGCGATGTACCTCTCGGGCGCGAACCTGCGGCAGATCTTCTTCTACCTGCTGGGCAGCTTCGCCACGGCTTCCTGGCAGCAACTGGCGGTCGGGCTGCCGCTGGTGGCGGCAGGTTCTGCGCTGATCCTGACGCGGGCACGCGCCCTGAACGCGTTGTTGCTGGGCGAGGAGACGGCACTCCACCTGGGATTGGACGTGCGGCGCGAGCGGGCCGTCCTGCTCTTGCTGGCCTCGCTGGTGACCGCCGCATCAGTGGCGCTGGCCGGATTGATCGGCTTCGTCGGACTGGTGGTGCCGCACGTCGTGCGCATCGCGGTCGGTCCAAACGCCCGCGCCGTGCTGCCGCTCGCGGCAGTGTTCGGGGCAAGCTTCCTGGTGCTGGCCGACCTCGTGGCGCGCATCCCCGGCGAGATCCCCGTGGGCATCGTCACGGCCGTGGTGGGAGCGCCATTCTTCCTGTCGCTCCTGCGCCGCTTTCGCACCGGCTACGAGTTGTGAGCGGCGAGGGCGTGGGCGTGATGGGAGCCGTCGGTGCCGGCGTCCGTACCGGCGCGGGCGTTGGGATCGAGTTCCGCGGCGTCGACCTGGCCTATGGCCAGCGGCAGGTCCTGCGCGACATCGACCTCTCGATCGAACCAGGCGAGCGGGTCTGCCTCATCGGGCCCAACGGCGCGGGGAAGTCGAGCCTCCTGCGCTGCGTGGCCGGGACAGCCAGCCATCGACAGGGGGTCGTTCTGGTCGATGGCGTGCCGCTGGAGGAGTTCTCGCGCCAGACCCTGGCGCGGCGCATGGCGATCGTGCCGGGACAGGTGCAACTTCCCTTCGCCACGCGCGTGGAGGAAGTCGTGGCGCTTGGTCGACTGCCGCACGAGCACCCCCTCCTTGGCGCGAGACCAGCCGACCGGATCGCCGTGCTCCGGGCTATGGACCGCGTCGGCGTGGCCCATCTGGCGGATCGTGACGCGCGCGAGCTGTCCCTGGGCGAGCGGCAGTTGGTGGTCCTTGCCATGGCCGTGGCGCAGGGTGGCGGCCTGCTGATCCTGGATGAACCGACCGTCCACCTGGATCTTCGGCACCAGGTGGAGGTCATGTCCCTGCTGGCCGACGTTAACGAGCGCGATGGCACGACCGTCCTTGCCGTACTGCACGATCTGCCCCTCGCCATGCAGTCGTTCCCCCGGCTGGTGCTGCTCGATGGCGGCCGCATCGTGGCCGACGGACCACCTGCGTCCGTCGTGACCCCGGAACGGGTGCGCGACGTTTACGGGGTTGATGCGAGGTTCGTGCCTGGCATCGCGTGAAACGCTCGGCGCTCGGGCGCTGGACCCTGCCTCGCCCGACTCTGGCCGCTCTCAGGGACGCTTGAAGCCGTGCCACTTCCCCGCTGCCGCCAGCTCCGCGAGCTTGGCGCGGGTCTGCTCGCGATGCTGTGCCGGCATCTCAGCGTAGAGTCGGTCAAGGATGAACATGGCCCGTTCCAGCTCGCTCATCGGGCCCGCCGCATCGGCCTGCTGCCATACGAGCACAAGCCCCTTATGGCGTAGCCCAGCCGCGTAACGCATCCGCTCCTCAGGCGTGCTCTCGCCGATCCGGCGATCCATCAGCTCTCGCCCAAGATCAGGACGCTGAGGTCATAGATCAGATCCGTGACGACCTCGCTGGACGTCCCATCGGCCAGCTCCATCTTCGTGACGTCGTTCGTGGCGTTGCGCGTGTACGCCGTCCTGACCGTCCGCCCCCCGGCGCCGGCGCGATCTGGGCCGTCACGTTGCCGCGCGTGTCGTATTCGAGCATGATGGTGGTGAGGGTCGTGTCGCCGGCGACCTCGTCCTGCTCGACCTGCTTGACCTCGCCCTAGCCAGTGAGCTCGTAGCTCCTCCGACCGCTCCAGCTTGGCGAGCAGCAGATCCTCCAGGGCGATGATCCAGACAGTGCGGAAGCTGGGGTGCTCCCAACGTTCACGTCGGGCCATGGCCGAGCGGCCCCAGGCATCGCTCCGCCGGAGGATGAGTGCCGCCTTGCCCAAGCCGGACAGCGGCATGACGGCCGCCATCCGGTGGCCTCCGAAGTCGACCGGGGCGGCGATCACATAGTCATCGACGAAGACATCGTTGACCGCGCCGAACCCCGCGGGGTCAACGTCCAGCACGATGTCCACGTCCATCGTCTGGCGCGCTTCACAGTACCGTCCGAGCGCCTCGGAGCCGGTGATGTAGTGGTCCATCCCCATTCCCTCGAGTCGTTCGAAGACCTCACGCATCGCCGACCGGCAGGACCTCGAGAACCTATTCGCCGAAGGCCGTAGCACGATGGCGTCGTCATGCAGGAACCTACAACAGCCTCGACGGAACCGTTGGCGAGGCGAACGCCTCATCGAACGTGGCGATCCAGTCGCTGGCAGCCTGGGTGGCGGCGGCAGCGATCACAGCATCGGGGATCCTCCGCGACGAAGAACGCAGGGTCCAGGTCAGCCCGGCCACCACGTGACCCGCGTCGGCATCGGCCAGCTCCACGTTCTGCCGCGAGAGGAGTTCGATGAGCACCGTGGCCAGTCGCGGGTTGGCGAAGCCATGCTGCGTCCTCAGCACGTGCACGGTCTCGAAGAGCACCGCCGTGGAGACGACCAGGCGGCGCTCGCCATCGATCAGCTCCGACGCGGCGATGGCGCGCGGGAGGTCGTCCTCCGCCAGGTATCGGA
>JALZLQ010000058.1 GCA_030858605.1 Chloroflexota bacterium | reverse complement strand
CCTCGGGCCTGTGCGGCGGGGCTAGCGTACCGGCCCTGGGAAGGGCGAACCCGGGAACGATGCTGGCGGCCACGGTCCCGCCGCGCATCGCCTGCAAGGCCCCCTCCAGAAGGCGGAACAGGCCCTGCCCGCCCGAGTCGACCACACCGGCCTCGCGCAGTATGGGCAACAGCGTCGGTGTGCGGACGACCGATCGGTGCGCGCCCTCTACGGCGGCGCTCAGCACGGACTCCAGGCGCGGATCCTTCTCAGCCGCCGCCACGGCCGCGTCCGCTGTCTCGCGGATGACCGTCAGGATGGTGCCTTCGACCGGCCTGGCGATAGCGGCGTAAGCCGTCTCGCTGCCCCGCCGAAGGCCGTATGCGAGGTCCAAGCCGTTGACGATCCGCCGCTCGCGGCCCACCTCCACCATGCCGCGGAAGATCTGCGACAGGATGACTCCGCTGTTGCCGCGGGCTCCCATCAGCGCGCCGAAGGTGATAGCCGCGGCCACGCGCGGCAGCGTCCGTTCGCCGGCCGGGACGGCCTCCGCCTCGGCCAGTGCCGAGCGGACGGTGGCCAGCATGTTGGTGCCGGTATCCCCGTCCGGCACGGGAAAGACATTCAGCGCGTTGACCTCTTCCAGGTGGGTCTCGAGGTTCGCCGCTGCGGCTTTGAAGGCGATCAGGGTCGCCGCGCCGTAGCCGGTGCGCGGGCTCAACCCGACATCCTGGGATGGCGACGGACGGAGGCCTGCACTCGCGGTCGTTCGACATGGATGCGCACCGCGGAGGGTCCTTGCGCCAGGCTGCCGGCCGGCAGGCCGATGGCGATGGACAGGTCGACATCCAGCGTCGATCCAGACGCCCGCCGTACCTCCTCGGCGATGGCGCGGCACGCAGCCAGCGCGTGGCCCGGGATGGAAGGTGATGGCATGGCAGTGGATGCTATAGTACGCAGCCCGTGCGACGGACCCGTGGCACGCCTCTTCCTGATTCGAGGACCTGCTTCCCCATGGCCCGTTCCTGCGCCATCTGCGGCAAGATCTCGATGGGTGGATTCAACCCCCAATCGAGTGGCATGAACCGCGTCCGAGCCCACCGACGCTACAAGCCCAACCTGCATCCGATGCAGATCGCACAGGGCCAGCGCATGGTCACCGTCGTGGCTTGCACCCGCTGCCGGCGTACCGCCCGCAAGACCTCCTGAGCGCTCTGACCAAAGCCTGACGCCCAGTGGCGTTCAGAGCGGGTAACCCAACTCCCGTAGGCGCGGCCCACCGAGCCGCTCGACGAGTTTGATATCGGCGGTACTCAGGTCATGCTGCCAGCGGCCGACCGACGATGCGACCAGAGCTCCCTTGGCATCGAACTCCGCTCCCCGGCGGATGACCTCGCCATCGGCACGCTCGGCCAGCATTCGCTGCTCGAACGGCTCACCGATCGACTCCAGGAGCGGCTCGAGGGTCTCGCGCGGGCGCGTCACCAGGTCTTCGTAGCGGACCTCCCGATAGCGGGGATCGCCGCGGAACTTCAGTCCCTTGCCGGTACTGACCACCCAGCGCTGGATGATCGCGGACATCGACTCGTCCCGCCGAACCTCGACGATGCGTCCCTGGACAAGGTGCCGATCGGGGTGCAGGCGCATCGAGCAGGCCACGTCTCGCCCGTCGCGGATCACGTGTACGAAGCTAGCCTCCGGGAAGTGCTTCCAGATCCAGTCCAGGTGCCATACGTTGAGTGGCGTCTTCTCACTCCAGCGCGGCTTGCCCTGCCGCTCCCGGTAGGTCCGGAAGAACCACTCCACGAACTCAGCCTGGGAGCCGCTCGAGCGGAGCATCATGCGGATCTTGTCAGCCTCCAGGCCGTAGCCGCGCTCCAGCATCTCCACCGATACCCGGCCCGGCAGGAACAAGCCTGACTCAGGCCCGGAACAGATGCGCGAGTGGCTGTCCAGGATGCGGCGCAGCAGGGTAGTGCCGCTGCGCGGAGAGCCCCCGATCACGATGGGACGCTCCGAGGAGACGTACGACCTGGTCCGCCAGCGATAGCTCCACAGCCGGCCGGCTCGGTTGCGGGCGCGCGTACGGAGGCTCACCGCCCGTCCGCAGCCGAATCCAGCCAGATGGTCATGGGGCCGTCATTGACCAACTCCACCTCCATCTCGGCACCGAAGAGCCCCCGCGCGACGGTCACCCCGCGCGCCTCGACACCTCGCGCGAACCTTTCGAACAGCGCCGCCCCGAGCGCGGGCGGCGCGGCCGCGATGAAGGAGGGCCGCCTTCCCTTGCGCGTGTCACCGAATAGCGTGAACTGACTCACCGCGAGGACCTCGCCGCCCACGTCCAGGAGCGATCGGTTGGTCAGCCCGTCAGAGTCTCGGAAGATGCGCAGATCCACGGTCTTGTCGGCCAGACCAGTGGCGATCCGCTCGTCGTCGTCGGGTGCGACACCAACTAGCACCACCAGCCCAGCACCGATCGAGCCCAGCGCCCGGCCCTCGACGCGGACCTGGGCACGGGTGACGCGTTGCAGCAGCAGCCGCACCCTCCAGGTCGCTCAGCGGGCCGTTCGGCCGAACGCCAGCAGCTGGCCCTCATCCACGCCGCCGCCGCCCTCGGCCATGAGCCGAGCAGCACGAGCGCCGTCACGTACCAGGCGGACCTCATCGGCAGCGTCCTGACCGCGCTGGAACAGGGCCGACCCGACGACGTAGACATCGGCCCCATGTGCTCCTGCCAGAGCGGCCGTGTCGCGGTTGATGCCGCCATCCACGTGCACCGCGCCGCCCGCCGGCGCCAGCCACTCACGGGCCTGACCGATCTTGGGAGCGGCCTCGGCCATGAAGCGCTGCCCTCCGAAGCCCGGCTCGACGGTCATGACCATGATCGCGTCCAGTAGATCCAGGTACGGGCGCAGGGCGTCCATCGGCGTGGCCGGACTCACCGCCAAGCCAGGCCCGCACCCGGCCCCCTGGATGGCCGAGAGTGTGGCGACCTTGTCTTCGTCCGTTTCATCGACCTCGAGATGGAAGGTGATCGACTCCGGCTCTGCCTCCAGGAAGCGCGGTACGTAGCGCGTCGGCTGGGAGATCATGAGGTGGACATCCAGGGGCAGCGATGTCAGCCGTCGAAACGCGGCCACGATGTCGGGGCCAAAGGTGAGGTTGGGCACGAAGTGGCCATCCATCACATCTAGGTGCAGGCGATCCACGCCAGCCCGCTCCAGCTTGCGCACCACGCGGTCCAAATGGCCGAAGTCGGCGGTCAGGATGCTGGCCGCGATCTGCGGACGCCAGACTGACGTCATCGCGAGACCACCCGGGCAAGGGCAGGCACGGGCGGATCATCAGCCGTTGGAGTGGCCCCGAGCGCGGCGGCGCTGCGCTCCAGCAGGATCTCCCGACGACGCGCGACCGCGGCCGGCGACGGTCGTGTCGCCAGTCCCGCCGCAAGCTGCCCACAGGCCGCACCAATCTCAGTGCCTCGATTGCGACGCACCGTGGTGTGCAGTCCGGCCGCCCGCAGGACTTCGGCGAATGCCTCGATGCGCGCGGCATCGCTGGGCTGCCAGGGCGTGTGCGCCACCGGGTTCATGGGGATGAGGTTGGCGTGCGCCAGGCGGCCACGCAGGAGCGCCGCCATATCCGCCGCGTCGGCCCGGGTGTCGTTGATGCCGGCGATCATCACGTACTCGTAGGTCACCCGGCGACCCGTGGCGTCGGCATAGCGAGTGGCGGCATCGACCACCTGCTCCGCGGGCCAGCGCCGATTGAGCGGGACCAGCACGTCCCGGAGGCCGGCCCGCACGGCATGAAGAGACACCGCCAGCGTGTACTGAGGGGCCAGCGCAGTGAGCTGGTCGATACCCGGTACGACGCCGCTCGTGCTGATGGTGATGTGCCTCGCCCCCAGGCCGAAGCGTCGTGCGTCCGTGATGGCGGCGGAAGCTTCCACGACCGCCTCGGTATTCAGGAGCGGCTCGCCCATGCCCATGAACACCACGTTCGTGACGCGCTGTCCCTGTGCCCCCAGATGCCTGGACCAGAACAGGACCTGATCGACAATCTCGGCAGTGCTCAGGTCTCGCCAGAAGCCGAGCTCGCCTGTGGCACAGAAAGGGCAGCCCACGGCGCAGCCCGCCTGACTGGAGATGCAGATGGTCGCTCGTTCACGTCGGGGGCCCCGCGCGGGGTAGCGCATCAGCACCGACTCGATGGCTCGCCCGTCATCCAGGACGTGGAGCGCTTTCTCCGTCAGGCCCTCGTCGGCCGGCCGCACGGAGGTCTGTGCCAGGGTATCGAGGCGAAAGGCGTCGTCCAGCGCGACACGCAGGCCGGACGGCAAAGTGCGCATCGTGGCGATGGTCATTTCCCGGCCGGACCATAGCTGATCGGCCAGCTGGCGGGCTCGATACGCCGGCTCACCGCGCATGGAGAACCAGTCTCGGAGCGCCTCGGGGGAGAGACCGGAGAGGCCAGGACGGGGATCACGCTGGCCGGCCACCGGAGCATCGATGATCGGGAGCGCTCGATCCTCGAGCCACTTGGGCTGGGCGATCGTGGATGTTCGCGGATCCATGGGAGCGGTCATCCTACCGTCCCATCCCGGACCCGGCTGCCAACGAGCGTCCCGCGGCCGAGCAACAACGCCGAGCCGGGCATCCGCTGGCCACCTGCCGGCTGGACCTCCACCAGCTCCAGGACACCCGCCGCGGTGACCAGCGCCGGGCGCTGGCCGGCAGCGACTATCACGCCCGGTCCGTCGCTCGCCAGGCTCTCGGACAGGACCTCATCCTGACCGAGCACGCGGCTACGCCACACGATGAGGCGCCCCGCCGCTGTCTCCAGGAAGGATCCCGGCCAGGGCTGATAGGCGCGGACCTGCCGTTCCAGCACCTCGGCCGGTCGCTGTGGATCGAGCCGCCCGTCGGCTCGGCGCAGCGGCCGGGTCAGCGAAGCACCCTCCCCCCCCTGCGTCACGGCCGAGAGTTCGCCATCAAGCCAGGCCGCAAGCGATCGCACCAGCAGGTCCGCGGCCATATCCGCCAAAGCCGCCTCCAGCACAGGTGCGATCTCATCCCCCTGGAGCTCCATCTCGCGGACCGCGATCAGAGGGCCCGTGTCGAGACCCTCGTCCATGCGCATCAGGCTCACGCCGGTGCGCCGGTCACCCTCCAGGATGGCTGCCGCGATGGGTGCCGCACCGCGGTGACGGGGCAGGAGCGAGGGATGCAGATTGAGAGCGCCGTGGCGAGGCGCGTCAAGCAGAGCACCGGGCACCATCCGTCCGTAGTCGGCCAGGACGATGAGCGCTGGCGCCTGCCGCTCGATCGCCTCGATCGCCTCCGGCGCGCGCAGGCGCTCGGGCGCCAGCACGGACAGACCGAGTGTCGCGGCATGGCTACCGACCGCCGACGCGATCATCTTCCGTCGTCGTCCCGCCGGACGCGGGGGCGCGGTCACCACGGCCCGCAGATCGACCCGAGGATGCCCAAGAAGGGCGTCCAGGATGGGGACGGCAAACGTGCCACTGCCCAGAAAGGCGGTCCGGGCCGGGGCCGTCACGCCAGTAGGGCCGGCTCCCGGTCCCCGGCCTCGCCGGCGACCTCCTCGAGCTGGCCGACGGGGATCAACTCGTCCAGCGAGTCGAGGTAGTCGATGTAGAGCTTGCCGGCCAGGTGGTCCAGCTCGTGCTGCATCGCACGCGAGAGGAGACCTGCGCCAGCGACCTTGATCTTCCGGCCGTGTCGATTCTGAGCGACCACCCAGACCTTCTCCCGGCGGGTGATGTAGGCCACGTAGCCGGGCAGCGACAGGCAGCCCTCCAGGTCGTGGTCGTCGCCCGTGCCGCGAATGATCCGGGGGTTCACCAGCTCGTGGAGCTGTCCCTCCACCTCGACCACGCAGGCCTGCAGTGCGACACCCAACTGAGGAGCAGCGAGTCCCACGCCGGGCGCGGCGCGCATCGTCTCGGCCAGGTCGTCGAGGAGCTCATGCAGGTACTTCCCGAAAGCGTCGACGGGCGCTCCCTTCAGGCGCAGGCGCGGATCACCGAGCATCACGATGGGCTGGACGGTCATGGCCGGATTATCACATCAGACTCTCCGGGTCGACATCAACGCTCCAGGGCGGGCCGGGGTCACCGCCCAGCAGAGCCGCCGGGTCGCTGCCGCGAAGAACGACATGGAATCGCCAGCGACCGGCGCGGCGAACGATGTAGGCGGGTGCGGGACCAAGCACCGCGGTCCGGCCCCCGTGCTCGGCGGCACGGCCACGCAGATCAGCAGCCAGCCGGCGCGCTTCGGTCATGGCCTTATCCCTGTCAGGGAGGGCGACCGTCAACTTGATGACCGACCCGAACGGGGGCGAGCCCCAGGTCCGTCGCAGTGCCAGCTGGCCAGCGATGAAGTCGCGGCCATCGCCATCGGCCACGGCGCGGATGGCGGGATGCTCCGGTTGGTATGTCTGTATCAGCGCCCTGCCGGGCAGGTCACCGCGGCCGGCGCGGCCCACTGCCTGGGTGAGCAGTTGGTAGGTCCTCTCAGCGGCGCGCTCGTCGGGCAGGTTGAGGCCTACATCAGCTGAAACCACGCCCACCAGCGTGACCTCCGGTACATCCAACCCCTTGGTCACCAGGCTGGTACCGACAAGTACGTCCAGCCTCCCCTCGGCGAAGTCGTCGACCACGCGCGCCGCGGCGCCCTTGCGTTCCACCACGTCCCGATCAAGACGACCGACGCGCAAGCCCGGCGAGCGCAGGGCGACCTCGCGCTCGACTCGCTCGGTCCCTCCTCCGAGATAGCGGATGCGTACGGATGTGCAGGCCGGGCAGCGCTGCGCGGTGGGAGCACTGGCCCCGCAGTGATGGCAGCGCAGGGCCATGGCCGTGGCATGGAAGACCAGCGGGCGCTGGCACTCCGGGCAGACCTGCACGTAGCCACAATCGCGGCAGAGGACCACCGATGCGCTGCCCCGACGGTTGATGACCAGGATGGCGCGCTCGCCGCGGGACCGGTCCAGCTCTTCGAGCGCAGCGGCCAGGGCGGCCGAGATCAGCCCACGGTTGCCCGTGGCCAGCTCCGCGCGCAGGTCTATCACCTCGACCGGCACGCTCCTGATCCCAGATCGCGCGACCAGCCGGTGATGCTCCACCAGGCCCTGCTCAGCGCGTCCCAGGCTGACCACGTCCGGCGTCGCGCTGCCCAGGATGACCGGCACACCCGCCAGTCGCCCCAGCTCTATGGCCACATCACGTGCTTGATAGCGCGGCGTCCGATCTGACTTGTAGGCCGCATCGTGCTCTTCGTCGACGATGACGACCCCAGGCTCGGCGAGCGGCGCCAGGACCGCGATGCGCGTGCCGACCACCACGTTCGTTTCGCCGGACCGGATGCGCCGCCACTCGTCTGCGCGCTCGCCCTCGCTCAGAGCGGAGTGCAGGAGGGCCGGGTCGACACCGAGGTCGTGGCGCAGCCGGTCCAGCAGCGGGGTCGCGAGCGAGATCTCAGGCACGAGCACTATGGCGCCCAGGCCGTGCCGCAGGGCCGACGCGACGGCTGCTGAATAGACCGCCGTCTTGCCGCTGGCCGTGCCTCCCTCGAGGAGCACGACCTCAGGACGCCGTTGCGTCACCAGTGCCTCCACGCGTTCCGTCAGCTCGCGCTGCTCGGGCCGCAGCTCCGCCCCGGTGGGGAGGCTGCCGCGCTCGGTACTGCCACGGGCGGTGGCGCCCTGGCCCTGCACCGGCCTGCGCTGGACTGTCGTGGTGTCGAGATCCAACAACCCGCGACGGGCGAGCCCCGTGACGGCTGAGGCCCCGTGCCGGGCCGCCAGGTCGGCCGCCGCCACGCCACCGGACGCTGCCCGCACGACCTCGCCTTCAGCCAGTTCCTCGATGAGCGCGCGTTGCCGCGGACCCAGCGGCCGGCCCGCCTGCAGGCGGCTCCCGGCGAGCTCCCGAGCCACCTCGAGACCCGCCGCCGAAAGCCGCGCTACACGCCGCTCTCGTGGCCGGGCGCCGGGCCGCCGCAGACGCCACTCGAGCTCCAAGTGCCCAGCCGCTTCCGCCTGGCGGAGCGTGCGCAACAGGGCGGCGCGGTCCGGGTCGGCTGGCAGAAGGTCCACCGCGATGCCCTGCGGTCCCGCAGCATCGATCCGGCTCACCAGGCTGGCGCATGGGTCGTCCGGTGAAGCTGTCGGGCTGCCCTCCTTGGTCTCAGGCATCGCCGGGGTGTCGCCCTGGTCGGCGCTCGAGTCCAGCGTAGGCCGGCACGCGACGAGTTCCGCCCGCTCCAGCAGACCCGGTGGCAGCATGGCCCGAACCACCATGCCCGGCGGTGCCAGGTAGTACCGGGCCACGAACGCCGCTAGTCGCGCCTGAAGCGGCGGCAGGAGCGGTTCGCCGTGTATCCGTGCCAGGACCGGCTTGGTAGCACGGTCCGAAGTCGGATCTCCTTCGCCGAGCACGACTCCCACCACCTGACGCCGGCCGTAAGGAACCAGGACGGCATCGCCAGGACCCACGCCCCCCAGCTCGGGGCCAGGTGGCAGGTGGTAGGTGAAGGACTGCCCGCCGGGCACGCCCGACGCGTCCACGGCCACCTCCACTCGACGGACGACCGGGCTGGGCCGCTCCATCATGGCCCTGCCCTCAGACGGCGACGCGGCGATCGGGATGGAGTCCGCGCTCCGTCTTGAGGATCGTGTCGATCCGCTCTGCGGTGCCTTCCACGTCGCCGGTGGCATTGACCACCACGTGGTCGTAGTCGTCCTGGCGGGCAAGCTCCACGGCGGCGTCCTCGTAGCGCCTCCGCAGCTCCTCGGGCGACTCCGTGCGACGTGCCGCCAGACGCTCGTACAGTTCGTCAAGGGAGGGCGGCACAAGGAAGATCAACAGGGCATCGGGCACCCTCTGCCGGATGGCCCGAGCACCCTGGACGTCGATCTTGAGGATGGCGTCATGGCCGGCGGTCAGGGCCTCAACGACTTGGTCGCGTGGGGTCCCGTACCAATTGCCGTGGACCTCTGAGGCTTCCAGCAACGCGCCCTGGTCGCGCAAGGCGGCGAAGGCCTCCGCCCCCACGAAGTTGTAGCTCTGGCCCTCGATCTCGTAGGGACGGCGCTCGCGCGTGGTGCACGTCACCACGAATCGGCGCGACGGATCGGGGTGGCGTGCCCTGAGGACTTCGATGATGGTGTCCTTGCCTACTCCGGAAGGGCCGGAGATGATGGCCAGTAGTGCGCCGGGCTCGCCCAGGCGATGAGCGGGGGTCACTGCGCGCCGGCCTCGCGGAGGTCGCCCAGCGTCATTTCCAGGTCCGGCGGAAGTGGCGCCTCCGCCCGGATCATCCGCTCGCCGTCCGGCGCCGCCAGCTCCAGCCGCCAGGCGTGCAGGAAGAGTCGCTCAAGCCGCTCGGGACCCCGGCGCGACAGGCCCGTTCCGTACAGTGGATCGCCCGCCACAGGGTGGCCGATGGACGCCAGGTGAACGCGGATCTGGTGCGTCCGGCCGGTGACCAGGTCAAGCTCCATGAAGGTCCAGCCCGCGAGCCGTTCGCGGACGCGATAGCCCGTCACGGAGGGTCGGCCAGCGGCCACCACCGCCATGCGGGTGTAGTGCCTGGGGTCACGTCCGATGGGTGCCTCGATGCGTCCCAGCTGCGCTGCGACAGAACCGTGGACGAGTGCCAGGTAGGACTTCTTCACCCGTCGCGCCTTGAGCGCGGCCTGGAGATAGGCCTGCGCCGCGTCGTGACGGGCGACCATCAACAGCCCGCTGGTGTCGCGATCCAGCCGGTGCACGATGCCCGGCCGCCGCTTGCCGGCCAGGGAACCGAGGGCGCCGGCTTCTCGCGCCAGCAGCGCATTGACCAACGTGCCTGTCTGGTGGCCCGGCGCGGGGTGCGTCACCATGCCCGCCGGTTTGTCCACGATGAGCAGGTCGGGATCCTCATAGACTACCCGCAGCGGGATCGCTTCGGGCAGGTCCTCCACGGTCGATGGCTCGGGCACCTCGAATTCCAGCTGGACACCCGCCTCCAGGGTCGAGCTTGCACGCAATGGCTGCCCGTCAGCCGTCAGGCGTCCCTGCGCGATGAGCCTCTGGACGTAGGACCTCGACAGCCCCGATGCGTCCGCCATGAACCGGTCTGCGCGGTCGCCGGCCGCAGACGCCGGCACCCGAACGGAAAGCCGGCCGCTCAAGGGACCTTCGTGTCCATGGCGCCACCGGGGATGCGGTCGCCGAAGAGGCTGAGCACGATGAGCAGCGCGATGGCCACACTGATGGCCGCGTCGGCCACATTGAAGGTATAGAAGCGGAGGGTGCCGATGCCCATGTCCACGAAGTCGATGACATGGCCAAGGACCATCCGGTCGATGAGATTGCCGATGGCGCCGCCCAGCAGCAGTCCCAGGGTGAGGCTCAACAGCGGACCGCTCGACGCGCCCTGGCGGACCTGGTAGACGAGGATCAGCGTAATGACCGCCAGACTGGCCACGCCGAGGATCGCGGCGGAATCGCCGAACAGCCCGAAGATGCCACCGTCGTTGTAGCCCTTGGCGATGCGCACCAGGTCACCCACCACGGGCGTCGGCGCTGTCGCGCCGGCCAGACCGAACTCGGCATCGACCCAGCGTTTGCTGATCTGGTCGGCCACCACCACGCTGACCGCGGTCAGGCCGAAGAGGGCCCAGCGCCGCCGGGCACGCCGCGCTTGCGGTCGAGCGGCTGTTTCGACGGTCCCTTCCTGGCGGGTGGCCTCCCTCACGACTGACTCACGTCCCTCGGCCGCAACCCGATGCGAACCCGCCCAGACTCGAGTTCGACCTCCGCGGTCTGGACGCCACCCGGAAGCGGCGCCTTATGGAGCGTCTCGGCCAGTGTGTCATCAGCAACGGTCGCAAGGAGCGCGTCCAGCGACGCGAAGACCGCTGGGTCGCCCTCGAGCCACAGCTCGATGCGGTCGTCGAGGGCCAGTCCGGCCTGGCGGCGCAGCTCCTGTACCGCGCGCGACAGCTCACGCGCATCGCCCTCCGCCCGGAGCTCTGGAGTCAGCGTAGTGTCGATGACCACCACTACGCCGTCGTTGTGCGCCACTGCGGTGCCTGGTCTCGGCGTGGCCAGGATCTCGACCTCCTCGGGACCCAGGGTCAGGCCGGCCAGCCTGACGCTGCCGTCCGGCAGGTACTCCACGTCGTTGGCCCTCGCCGCGGCCATCACGGCCGGGATCCGATCACCGAGCTTGCGTCCGATGATCGGCAGCAACGGCTTGACGCGCCGCTCCACCAGGTCGGACCCGTTAGCGATGAGTCGCACGGACTTGATGTTCATCTCCTCGCCCAGCAACGACAGCAGGGCCGCTTCGTCATCGGGCGTGATGCCCGCTGCGAGGTGCCCGCCGGGCAATGCCAGCCAGAGGGTGGCCAGTGGCTGTCGCAGGCGGATGCCGGCCTGACCACGCAGCGTGCGGGCCAGCTCTACGGCACGACGCAGCGTGCTCATGGCCGCCTCAAGGTCCGGCGCACGGAGGCCTCCGGGGGCTTTGGATGGCCAGCGCGTGAGATGGACCGAATCGGGCGCCGCGTCATCTCGTTCGGCGACCAGGACCTGGTATAGCTCCTCGGACAGGAAGGGCAGGACGGGCGCCATCGTCGCGGCCAGCGTCACCAGCGCCCCGTGAAGCGTGGCGAAGGCAGCCTCACGATCCATCGAGTCGTCATTGCGAGAGAAGCGTCGACGGCTGCGGCGCAGATACCACTGCGACAGGTCGTCGATGGCCGTGCCGATGGCCGCCGTCGCGGCGCGGGCGTCGTGGCGGGTCAGCTCGACGCGGACCGTGTCGCTCGTCACGGCCATACGGGAGCGGACCCATCGATCCAGCACACTCCCCAGTGGCGCCTCGCCATCACCAGCCGCCCCCGGTGTCCATTTCGACAGGCGCGCGTAGGTCACGAAGAAGGCGGCCACGTTCCAGAGGATCAGCAACTCGCGCCGCGCCTCGTCTGCCGTGCCGTAGCCGAACAGGATGTTGTCCTCGGGGCGGTGACGGGCGTACATCCAGCGCATCACGTCTACGCCCATGCGCTCGGCCGCCTCGTTGAACTCGATGGCGTTGCCCGAGCTCTTGTGCATGGGCCGGCCGTCTTCGGCGACGACGGTGGCGTAGCCCAGGATCGTCTTGAAGGGCGCCTCGCGGCGCAACACCGTGGACATCGCCAGTATGGAGTAGAACCAATTGCGAAACTGGCCGGGGAACGACTCCGTGATGAAGTCTGCCGGGAACCAGCGCTGCCAGTGGTCGGGATCCTCGCGATAGTGGAGCGTTGAAAAGGGCACGATGCCGGCGTCCAGCCAGGGATTGCCCACATCACGGATGCGTTCGGAGGGGGCACCGCAGCCGCCGCAGGCGATGCGCACGGCGTCCACGTACGGTCGATGCGGCGTATGCCCCTCCAGCCGCTCCCATCCTTCGATGGCGCGCTCGCGCAGCTCCTCGCGGCCGCCCACCACGTCGAAGTGCCCGCACGCCTCGCACTCCCAGATGGGCAGCGCCAGTCCCCAGTAGCGCTTCTTGCTGATCATCCAGTCGCCCATGGAGCGCAGCCAGTCCAGCTCGCGCTCGTAGCCGAAGCCCGGGATCCAGGTCACCGTGTCGACCACATCCATGATCTGGTAGCGCAGGCTGCGCTCCTTCTGCTCTGGCGTGATCTCCTCGCGCGGAACGTCGTAGAGCGGCCCCATGTCGATGTACCACTCGTCCACCACCCGGAACAGGAGGGCCGTGCCGCAGCGCCAGCAGTGCGGGTAGCGATGCGTGTAGGCCTCGACGTGATAGAAGAAGCTCTTGCTTCGGAGGTCGTCGATGATCCGTTCGCCGGCGCCCTGTGCATCCAGGCCACTCAACCATCCGAAGCCTTCCAGGTAGTGGCCCGACTCGTCGAGCGGTGCCACGACCGGCAGCTTCAGCGCCCGTCCGAGCTGGAAGTCCTCGGCTCCGCAGCCCGGCGCGATATGGACGATGCCGGTCCCCTCCTCCTCGCCGACGTCAGCCCAGGGGATGACGCGATGCTCGTAGGCTGGACCAGGAGAGGGCGCAGCGCTGCCGTCGTCTCCGAGGAAGGCCTGCTGCACGGCTGGCAGTTCGTCATATGGCCCCCGATAGCGCCACCCGACCAGCTCGTGACCTGAGCGCTCCTCTAGGACCTCGAACGGTCCGCGCAGCGCCGTCTTGAGGGTGCCCTTGCCGATCCAGTAACGGTCGTCGCCCTGCCGCACGAGCGTGTAGGTCAGATCCTCGCCGACGGCTGCGGCCACGTTGGAGGTCAGCGTCCAGGGGGTGGTGGTCCAGACCAGGAGCCACTCGCCCGGCCGATCGATCAGCGGGAAGCGCACCGTCAGTCCCGGATCCTGCCGGTCCCTGTATCCCTCGTTGACCTCGGTCTGGCTCATGCCCGTCCCGCAGCGAGCGCACCAAGGCATGGAGTCGTGGCCCTTGTAAAGCCAGCCGCGCCGATGAACCTCCGCCAGAAAGGCCCAGATCAGGTCGTTGTTCTCGTTGGAGAAGGTGAAGTACGAGCCTGCCAGCTCTGGCATGCCCAGGCGGCCCACGATCATCTCGACCGTGTCCGTGACCGGGCCATCGGGGCCTTGCACGGTGATGACCTGGGCAGGATCGCTGGCCAGCAGGTCGCGCAGGCGGCGCAGCTCGTCCGGATCGTTCCAGTCTGCCCACATGCCCAGCCGGACGGACTGTTCGGTCTGGATGGCGGCGTAGGTCAGCACCCGCTGCTTGCAGAGGGAGACGAACTCGGCGATGCCATGGCGCTCGATGTCGCGCTTGGAGGTGTAGCCGAGCTCGCGCTCCACGTTGACCTCCACCCACAGCCCCTGGCAGTCGAAGCCGTTCTGCCAGCGCTGGTCCTCCCCCAGCATGGCGTGGAAGCGCTGGAACAGATCCTTGTAGGTCCTGCCCCAGGCGTGGTGCACGCCCATCGGGTTGTTGGCCGTGATCGGTCCATCCAGGAAGGACCAGGTGGGTCCGCCTGAGTTCTGGGCACGCAGGCGCGCGAAGGTGCTTCGCTCGCGCCACAGATCGAGGATGCGATGCTCCTGGGCGGGGAAGTCGGGCTGCGCCGGGAGGTGACGAAACAAGGGGTCCGGCATGGGGCGTCAAGGATAGCGGAAGGCCCCCCGACCAAACCCCTGCGCAGGGCCGTCACCGGCGCTTCGCTCATGCCTGGGCACCACCTGTGACGAGAGGGCCTATCATGCGCCGCATGCTCACCTCTGAACCGACGGCCCGCGGCGGCCGCTCGGCGTTCGCGGCTGCCGTATTCTCCGCTCTCCTGCCGGGCGCAGGGCAGGCATACCTCCGTCAGTGGGGTCGCGCGCTGGCGTGGGTCGCACCGTATGTGCTGCTCTTGGCGCTGCTGGCCGGCGTCCTCGCCAACGAGCGCTCATCGGAGGGCTTCCTGACGCAGTTCGTGGCGCCCAGCTGGCTGATGGGCGCCCTCGCTTTCATCGTCATCGACCTTGCCTATCGGCTGGCCTCCGTGATCGATGCCTATCGCCTCGCGAAGCGTCAACCGCTGGTGGCCTCTCCTCCCCCGTTGCGCGCCGCCTCGGCGGCCGGCCTGATCGGGGTGATCCTGGTGCTGATCCTGTCTCACGTGGCCGTGGCGCGGCCCGTCTATCTGGCCTACGAAGCGCTGACCAGCATCGGCGGCGGGGACGAGACACCCATCGAGCCGGTACCGTCGGACGGGCCTACCGGATCCCCGCGGCCAAGCGCCACCAGTGTCCCCACTGGGGGTCCCACGACCGTGCCCTCGGCGTCCCCCGCAGCTAGCAGCCCGGGACCTTCGGTGAGCGCCGCTCCAACGCCGATCCCGGCCCTCCCCTGGAACGGCACGGAGCGACTCAACATCCTGCTCATAGGGGCTGACCGCCGAGAGGACGGCTCGACCTACCTGACCGACACGATGATCACCGTGACCATCGACCCGGTGACCAAACAGATAGGGTTCATCAGTCTCCCGCGTGATACCACGCAGGTGCCGCTGCCCAGCTCCTGGGCCGCAAGCGCCCGCTACGGCGGGAGCTACCCATCCAAGATCAACACCCTTTACACCTTCGCTCGCAACGACGCGAGCCTGTACCCGGGAAGCGACTCCCAGCGGGGCTACATCGCTCTCAAGGGAGCGCTGTCGGAGCTCTACGGCCTGGACATCAAGTACTACATGGCCGCTGATCTGGCTGGCTTCAGGGATGTCATCGAGACGCTCGGCGGTGTCATCGTCGATGTGCAGGTGCCGGTTTCGGATCCGCGCTACGGCTCGGAGGATGGACGAGAGAACCTGAAGCTCTACATCCCGGCAGGCATCCAGCACATGGACGGCGCAGAGGCATTGGCCTTCGCGCGCGCCCGCCACGAGACCAGCGACTTCGATCGCTCGGAGCGACAGCAGCGGGTCATCACCTCCGTGCGGCAACAGACGGACCTGGCAGAGCTGCTTGCGCCAGGTGTGCTGGAGCGCCTCCTCACGGCATTCCGCACCAGCGTCAAGACGGATATCCCGCCAGAGCTCTTCCCGCGCCTCATCTCACTTGCTGAGGGTATCGACGTCGACGAGCGGGTCTCGCTGACCCTGGCCGCGCCGACCTTCTCCACGGTTTGCTATCCCTGCCCCGGCACCGGACTCTACGAGCTGCGTGTCAACGTCGCCGCCGTGCGCAGCGCCGTCACCGGTATCTTCACGGATTCGGCCGCCAGGGCCGAGCGGCGAGAGCGGCTGGCGGCAGAAGCCGCCACGGTCCACGTCCTTAACGGCACGGACGCGCCCAACACACGCAGTACGCGCATCGCCGACGCGCTCGCCGAGTCGGGCATCGATGCCTCCGTGCCCCCGGTGGATGGTGGACGCGCCGATGCCTCCACCTATGTCGACACCGTAGTCACTGCCTACAACGGCGCGGGCCAAGAGATGCCCGAGACCCTGGCCTTGCTCGAGGAGGGCTTCGGCGTGGCGGTACAGTCCTCGGACGACGCGACGCAGACGGCCGATTTCGTGGTCATCGCGGGGAGTGAGACATCGGTCCCAGGGAGCGAGCCAGCCGCCCCCTGATCCAGGAACGGCGGCAGGAGCCTACCTATCCCGCCGAAGCGCCTCAGTAGACCGGTGTCAACCAGTGTGCGTAGGCGGGCAGGCGGCCGCGTACCGCATCGAAATAGAGCTTGGTCAGGGCCGTGGTGATAGGCCCGACCGTGCCGTCACCCACGGTCCGGTGGTCGACCGAGGTGACCGGTGAGAGCTGCGCGCCCGTCCCGCACAGGAAGACCTCGTCGGCGATGTACAGCTCTGAGCGGTCGATGCTCCGCACCAGCGTCTCCAGGCCCAGCTCGGCAGAGGCCAGCTCCATGATGCCAGCGCGCGTGACGCCCTCCAGGATGTCATCGGCCACGCCAGGCGTCATGAGCACGCCATCGCGCACCATGAAGAGGTTCTCCGCGCTGCCTTCAGAGACATGGCCATCGTGGGTCAGCACGATCGCCTCGTCGTAGCCGTTGAGCTGCGCCTCGCTCTTGGAGAAAGCACTGTTGGCATAGGCGCCGGTGATCTTGGCACGCGCCGGGATGGACAGGTCGCTGTTGCGTCGCCAGGAGACGGTTTGCGCCGAGATGCCTCGGTCGATCGCGATGTACTCGCCGAAGGGCACCGCGAAGATGACCATCTCGCGCTCCAACTTGTGCAGACGAACGCCGATGGCCTCGGTCGACTTGTAGAGCGTCGGGCGGATGTACGTGTCCTGGCGAAAGTCGTTCCGTCGCAGCAGATCGGCTGTAAGGGTGACCAGCTCGTCGGCCGGCAGCGGCGGCTCCATGAGGAGGATCTTGGCGGAGTCCGTCAGACGCCGGTAGTGCTCCAGGAGCTTGAGCCCGTAGAGCTGACCCTGCTCCTCGTTCCAATAGGCGCGGATGCCCTCGAAGGTGGCCGTGCCGTACAGGAATCCGTGTGTCATCACCCCGATCTTGGCCTCTGCCAGGGGGATGAACTGGCCGCCCATCCAGCACACGACATCGGTCCCGGTGGGCCGCGCGCCGGTCGCCGGGAGCGGTGCCCGTACTGGCTTCTCCGTCAACATGCCGGGGAAGTATAGACCGCCCGTGCGGGGCACACCAGAGATCGGTCGCCGCCGCTCAAGTGCTGGGCTGAGGCGGCTCGGACTCGGCGCGGATCAGGTCGGGTTCGTCGGCGTCCGGCCCCCGCCCTCGCGTGGCGAACCACGAGATCGCGATGGAGCCGGACAGGATGGCCACGATGATAGTCAACGAGATCCACACATCCAGGTGGATGAGGTCGCTGGTCAGCATCTTCAGGCCTGCGAAGGCGAGCAGCGCCGCGAGACCGTATTTGAGGTACTCGAACCGGTCGATGAGCCCCGCCAGCAGGAAGTACAGCGAGCGCAGGCCCATGATCGCGAACGCGTTCGAGGTGAACACGATGAAGGGATCGTCGGTGATCGACAGGATGGCCGGCACGCTGTCGATGGCGAACATGATGTCCGACGACTCGATGACCACCAGCGCGGCGAAGAGGGGCGTTGCCCACAGCTTCCCGTGGCGACGCACGAAGAACGACTGGCCCTCATAGCCCTCGGTCACCGGGATGAACCGGCGCACCAGCCGCAGGACGGGGTTGGCCGAAGGATCGACCTCTCCGGTGCCCGCCCGGGCCATGCGCCACGCGGTGTACAGGAGCAGGGCTCCGAAGATGTAGATGACCGGGTGGAAGGCATCCAGCAGCACCGTGCCGCCCACGATGAAGATGGCGCGGAAGACGATGGCGCCCAGCACACCCCAGAACAGCAGCCGGTGCTGATAGGCGGGCGGTACCGCGAAGTACCCGAAGAGGACCGCGAAGACGAAGACGTTGTCCATCGAGAGGGAGTACTCGATGAGGTAGCCGGCCAGGTACTCGGCGCCAGTCGTCGGTCCGCGGGTAGCAAAGATGAATGCTCCGAAGGCAAGGCCCAGGAAGACCCAGACCGTTACCCAGGCACTCGCCTCGCGCATGGAGACCGCGCGGGCGTGCCGGTGGAAGACGAGCAGATCGAGTGCCAGCAGGCCGCCTACCAGGCTGATGAAGATGATCCAGGAGAAGGCGTCGAACATGGCTCGACCTCCGGTGCTGCGCAAACCGAAGGTCTCTCCCGACCACCACGACGGTCGGTCGGCGGCACCGGGCTGGCTTCACACCCGCCGTACTGACGGTGACACCTAAGTGGGGTACTCCCCCTCGGAGTGCTAACTGTGAGGCGTCGCGCCGCCAGCTGTCAAACGGGGAGCGGACGGGCGGACGCAGGCTCAGGGGCGGAGGTGCTGCGGCGCATAGGGCAGGAGCGCCACGTGACGCGCCCGCTTGAGCGCCACGGACAGCGCGCGCTGGTGCTCAGCGCAGGTGCCCGTCTTGCGGCGCGGCTCGATCTTGGCGCGCTCCGAGAGGAAGCGGCGGAGGCGGTTGACCTCCTTGTAGTCGATCTGGGCGGACTTGTCGGCACAGAAAGTGCAGACCTTGCGACGGCGGCGGTCCCGATAGAAGTCCTCACGGCGTCGTGCGCGAACGGAAGGCATGATGATGGTCCTCTAGTTGGTCAGAAGGGTAGGTCGTCGTAGTCGTCACCGGCGGGGCTGCCGGGACGCTGGCCAGAAGCCGGGGGGCTCGATGCGGAGCGCTCCGCGCCGGATCCTGATGGCACTGCGCCCTGGCCGGAGCCGCGATCCTCATCTGGTGGCGGGAAGTCGCCATCCTCCCGCTCCCGTCGCTCAAGGGAAGTCACCTGATTGGCGACCAGCTCGGTCGTGTAACGTTTCTGACCGCTCTGGTCTTCCCACTGCCGGGTCTGGATGCGGCCCTCGACGAAGACCTTGTTCCCTTTGCGCAGCCGTTCAGCGACACGCTCGGCCTGCTGGGCCCAGACCACGACGCGGAACCACTCGGTCTCTTCCTGCCACTCCTCGTTCTGGCCCTTCCAGCGGCGATTGGTGGCTACCGTGAACTGGGTGACGGCCTGGCCGCTGGGCGTATAGCGCATCTCCGGGTCCTTGCCCAGATTGCCGATGATCATGCACTTGTTGAGGGACATCCTTCGACCTCCGGTCGTCGCAGCGGGCTATACGCGGGCTAGTCGATGGCCGCGGGTGCGGCTTCGCTCTCGGATTCGTCGATGAACTCTCCATCCGGAGCGACCTCGGCGTCTTCCGGCGGTTCCATGTCCGGATCCACCTCGCTGCCGTCCCCGTCGGCGGAGGCGCGCCGGGCGGTCGGGCGCTCCACGCGGGTGACCAGATGGCGCAGCACCTCTTCCGTGATGTTCAGGCCTCGCTCCAGCTCCAGCACCGCCTCGGAAGGCCCATCGAAGAGGACGATGTGATAGGAAGCCTCACGGTGTGCACCGATGGGATAGGCCAGGCGACGGCGGCCCCAGGGACTGACCTTTACGATCTGGCCCGCTCCACCGGTGATCGACCTTGTGGCCCGATCCAGGACGGCCTGCACGCGGTCCTCGGCCACATCGGGCCGGATGACCAGCATCAACTCATAGCGACGCATAGTGTCTCGAAGACTCCTTCCAATGGGGAACGGCCCCGCTCGACGGGAAGCATGCGCGACCAACGAACGGCGGAGCTGAAAGGGACGACGGGAGTATAGCGCAGCCTCCGGCGCAGGCGCCGGCTCAAGCGCCCTGGCGAGGCCGCGTGGCGAGGCCGACCGGCACAGTACGGAACGCGACTCCGTAGTGGGTTCCGTACAGTCACGGATGGTGGCCGGGACTCGTTGGCGGCATATTTCTCATCGAGGGACACGGCCCCTCGCGAACAGGGTGGATGGAGCTGCCGCGCCTGGGGGCGCTGGCGCACTTCCGCCCTTCTTCGTGTCTGGGGCATGATCGCCGGTCCGCGGACGTCGGGGAGTCGGTCGTCGTTCATGGTGCCGAAGCAGGGATTCGAACCCTGAAGCCCTTGCGGGCAGCGGATTTTAAG
>JALZLQ010000022.1 GCA_030858605.1 Chloroflexota bacterium | reverse complement strand
CCACGGGCCTGGGCCATCTCCGCCCGACCACCGCCGCGTCCCTCGATGACCGGCGCGCCGCTCTGCACCAAGACGCCGGCTGAGACGCCGCGCTGCACGAGATCATCCGAGACCGTGACGAATAGCTGCGGCTCGTCCGACTCGAGGGCCAGGGCGATGACGCCGTCGCCCAATGCGCTGCGCAGATCCTTGGCATACCCCTTCAGGTGCTCCATCGACTCGAACGCAGCGGCGTAGGGCAGGAAACGGGTGCCATCCACGGAGAGTGCGCTGCCGATGAGCTCGCTGGGTCGTACCGGACCGCCCGCCACGGCGCCCGCCCGGATGTGCTTCTCCAGATCCTTGACACGTGACTGGAGCTCCGCCACTCGCTCGGGCAGCGCATCGGGGGACCGGGCGCCGGCCGCCGCGGTGGCGCGCTCCAGGGTCGCGAAACGATCCTCCACGAGGCGCTCGGCAGCCTCACCGGTGACCGCCTCGATGCGCCGCATGCCGGAGCCGATGGAGCGCTCGCCGGTGATGAAGAAGCCGCCGATCTGGCCGGTGGCGCGGCAATGAGTGCCACCGCATAGCTCCCGGCTGTAGCCGTCCACCGACACCACACGCACCTGTTCTCCGTACTTCTCGTCGAAGAACGCATCAGCCCCCGCGGCGACTGCCTCGGTCATCGTCATGAAGCGCGGCTCCACCTGCTTGTCATCCCGGATGACGCGACGGACCTCAGCTTCGATGGCGCGCTTCTCCTCGTCGGTCAGGGATCGATCGCCGGCGTAGTCGAAGCGAAGGTAGTCGGCCGTCACCAGCGAGCCAGCCTGACGCGCGCCCTCACCGATGGTGTTGCGCAGGGCGCGGTGCAGCAGGTGCGTGCCGGTGTGGTTGCGCATCGTCCTGGCGCGCCGCACCGGATCTACCTCCGCGACGACCGTCTGACCGACCGTGATGCGGCCGTGCAGAAGACCGCGATGCACGATAAGGGCGCCCACCGGTCGCTGGGTATCCGTGATCGTGAATAGCGGCTCATCGCGGTCACCGCCGGGCGCACGGAGCACGCCCTGGTCACCCGCCTGGCCGCCACCCTCCGCGTAGAAGGGGGTGCCATCGAGCACGATCTCCGCCTCCGCCGCGGCGCCCGCCCGCAACTCGATCTCGGGCTTGGCTTCGAGCTCGTCGTACTCGGTGGCATCCCGCAGGATGGCCACCACGCGCGCCTCCGAGCTGGTCGTCTCGTAGCCCCGGAAGGTGCTGTCACCGACGCGCCGCGCGATGCCGTCGTAGAGCGACGCGCGGCCCGCCTTGCGAGCAAGATCCGCCTTCTTGCCCGAGCGGCTGCGATCACGCTGCTCGGCCAGCGCCTCGTCGAAGCCCAGCCGGTCCACGCACACGCCGTACTCGGCGGCCAGCTCGACGGTCAGGTCGATAGGGAAGCCGTACGTGTCATGTAGACGGAAGGCGGTCTCGCCGGGAAGCACTGGAGCATCAGCGGGCAGGTCCTCGGCACGACGGCCCACTTGCCGCTCGGCGGAAGTCAGCGGGATGAGCGCTTCCTCCAGGTGGACCGTGCCAGCGTCCAGGGTGCGCGCGAACTGCGTCTCCTCGCGCGTGATGGTGCCCAGGATGATCTCGCGCCGCTCCGCCACGATGGGATACGCGCTGCTCATCGTCTCGATGACGATCCGGGCGGTCTGCGCCAGGAAGGGCTCACGGCGGCCCAGTAGCCGGCCGTGGCGTACTGCGCGACGGATTATCCGCCGCAGCACGTAGCCGCGGCCCTCGTTGGCGGGCAGCACGCCATCCGCGATGAGGAAGGTCGCCGCCCGCGAGTGGTCGGCGATGACCTGGTAGCTGAAGCGCTCCTGCTCGAAGTCGTCTGGATCGTGGCCGAGCAGTTCGCGCATCCGATCGTGGATGGGCGTGAAGAGGTCGATGTCGTAGTTGGTAGGCACCTGCTGGAGGACGCTCGCCAGGCGCTCCAGGCCCAGGCCGGTGTCGACGCTCTTGAAGGGCAGCGGCACGCGCGGCCCGTCGGGCTGCTGGTCGAACTCCATGAATACGAGGTTCCAGATCTCCAGCCAGCGGGGGCACGTCTCAGAGTGGTCCGGGGTGCAGTGGGGACCCTCGCTGAACTCGGCGCCCCGATCGAAGTGGATCTCACTGCATGGGCCGCAAGGGCCGGTGTCGGCCATGCGCCAGAAATTCTTGTCGTCGCCCTGGTCGACATCGCCCCAGCGCGCCATGCGCTCCGGCGGCAGGCCGATCTCGTCACGCCAGACCGCGAAGGCCACCTCGTCGTCCTTGTAGGTGGTGGCCGCCAGACGCTCGCCGGGGATACCGAACTCCACCGTCAGCAGCTCCCACGCCCAGTGGATGGCCTCGCGCTTGAAGTAGTCGCCGAAGCTCCAGTTGCCCAGCATCTCGAAAAAGGTGTGATGTCGCGGCGTACGGCCGACCTCCTCGAAATCGTTGTGCTTGCCCGCCACGCGCAGACAGCGCTGAGCGTCCACGACACGCTGATAGGAGCGCGTCTCCACGCCTCGCAACACGTCCTTGAACTGGACCATGCCGCTGTTGGTGAAGAGCAGCGTCTGGTCGCCCGCGGGCACGAGGCTGGCGCTGGGCACCACGGTGTGGCCCCGCTCCGCGAAGAAGTCGAGGAAGCGCTGGCGGATCTGGGCAGCAGGCAAGGAGGTGATCCGGGGGTCGCGCTCGACCGCCCCGGGTGACGGATCCGGCATGTCCCGAGTGTAGCGAACGCGGCCGCTGCTGCCGGAGGCCGTTCGTGTGGTGTCCGCACGTGGAAGGTTCGGCGGATTCCCGCGTGGGACGTGCAGTGCGCAGCGGCCTGGATGGAGCCGGGCACCGAGCGGTTCCCGCGTAGACGTGGCGGACGCGGCGTCGCCCGCCGTTTCAGTGATCGTGGAATAGAGCTGGCCAAGAGCCGCAGGTCGGCCGGCCAGATCCACCTGCGGTCAGCTGTCGTCCTCGCCGGCGATCTTGCGGCGGAGCCGGTCAGCACCTGATAGGAGACCCTTGCCCACGCTCTCGGCCGTGCGCTTGGCACCGTCCATCACGTCGGCGGGACCCCTCACGATCGAGTCGGCGGCCGCGATGGTGGCGCGCAAGGCGATCATCGTGTCCTCGGCCTCGTCGGCCAGCCGGTCGAGTCGCTCCACGCGCGGCCTGAGGTCGGCCGTCAACGCCTCGACCGCAGCGGCCGCGGCACGTCCCTGCTGAAGCGTTTGCGGTATCTCGGCCTGGAGCGCGGCCATCAGCCGCCGCGCATCGCTCGCGCCGCGGATCGCCGCCCAGGCGACGGCGGCCGCGGCAACGGCCAGCACCACCAGGCAGATCGCTGCGATGAGATGGAACGTCTCGTCATTCATGGAATCGGCCTCCTTGGTCGGATATGCCCGAGATCGACTATCTGCCCTGTCGCGTGGGCCCCAGCGTGCTTGCCACGGCGATGATCAGGATCCCCGCCCAGGCCACCACAGAGGCCCAGATGAGTGAGTAGTCGCCCAGCCGCAGCGGGTCACCCAGCCTCGCGCCCAGGGCCTGACCGGCGTAGGCGCCCAGGATCGCAGCGAGCAGGGCCAGTGGCAGTCTCGCCCCGATCTTGCCGCGCAGCAGCACGTACAGAGCAGTATGGAAGATGCCGACCACGACCGACAACACCGGCGCTGTGCCGATGTCGGGCAGCGTCACGCCGTCCATCAGCGACCTGGCGGGATGGTCACGGAGTCGGCACGCGTCACGTCGTCAGCACGGATCGGCCAGCGGCCGATGTCGCGGGGCGCGGACGTCCGCTGGCGTCACGTGGGGATGGCTGAGCCGGCGACCGGCATCCGTGCCGCGGCCGGCGAACCAGGCGTCATAGTCGATCGGATGCGGCCGCCACCGATCAACTCCTCGCCGCGGTAGAACACGGCGGCCTGGCCCGGCGCGGGAGCCCAGGCCGGCTGGTCGAGCTCGACGTGCCAGGCACCTCCGCCATCTGGCTGCGAGGCGGATGCGCGACGCAGCACGCCCGGCACTGGCTCGGCGCGGTGCCGGATGCGGACCTCCGCACGGAACGAATCATCGCCACCAGGGAGCGGCGGCCGACCTGCCACGAACGAGACGCCCTCGACCTCAAATGCGCGCAGGCTCAGATCCTCCCTGCGACCGAGGGTCACTAGGTTGGCCGACGCGTCGATGGCCGAGACGTAGCGCCGCTCGCCGAAGGCGACTCCCAGTCCTTGGCGCTGGCCCACCGTGTAAGCTGCCGCGCCGCGGTGCCGGCCGACGACGTGGCCATCGGCATCCATCAGCGGTCCCGGCGTCTCCTGCCAACCGGCTCGGTCGCGCAACGCATCGCGGTAGTCGCCACCTGGCACGAAGCAGATCTCCTGGCTCTCCGGCTTCTCGGCCGTGACCAGGCCGTAACGCCGGGCCACGTCGCGCACCTCGGGCTTGGCCATGTCGCCGAGTGGGAAGCGGACATGCGCCAACTGGTCCTGCCGCAGCCCGTAGAGGAAGTAGCTCTGATCCTTGTCCGTATCACGTCCACGGAGCAGCCGGTAGCGCCGACCACGGGGCTCGTCAGCATCCTCCCGCGCATCGACCCGTGCGTAGTGCCCGCTGGCCACGGCGTCGCAGTCGTACATCCGGCGCGCCTGCCCGAGCAGGGCACCGAATTTGACATAGGTGTTGCAGTCGATGCACGGGCTCGGGGTGCGACCTTCCAGGTAGTCGTTCAGGAACGGATCCATCACGCCCGCCGCGAACTCCCGCTCCAGGTTGAGCACGTAGAAGGGGATCTCCAGTTGTGCCGCCACGCGCCGCGCATCATCGGCCGCATCCAGCGAGCAGCAGCTCTTCTTGAATCCGCTGTACGAGTCGGCCACGTCGTGCAGCCGCATCCAGACGCCCACCGCCTCCGCGCCGGACTCGCGCACGAGCGCCGCGGCCACGGAAGAATCCACGCCACCCGACATGGCCACCAGGACTCGCTCCCTGCTCATCGTCCGAGCGTAGGGCAGATCAGCTGCCGACCCCTTGGCCCAGCGGGTCGGCGGTCACGGCTGCGGCCGCGACGCGCATGCGAGCGATGGTGTTCGGGATGATCGCGCTCGCGCGCTCGACCTCATCGTCGGTGGTCTGACGTCCGAGGCTGATGCGCAGGGCCCCGCGCGCCTCCTCGTCCGGATAGCCCATGGCCGACAGTACGTGGGAGACCTCCGTGGAGCCGGTGGTACAGGCTGAGCCGGTCGAGGTGCAGATCCCCTCCAGGTCCAGCGCCAATGAGACTGAGAACCCATCGGTATCGCGGGCGATCAGCGAGAGGTGGCCGGGGAGGCGCTCGCGGGGATGCCCCGTGATCTCCACGCCGGGGACCGCCGTTACCGCGTCGCGGAGCCGGTCGCGCTGCCGCCGCAGCCGACGGGCGGTCTCCGGCCGCTCGGTCGTGCACAGCTCGAAGGCACGTGCCAGTCCCACGGCGCCGGCCACGTTCTCCGTTCCGGCGCGCCGGTAGCGCTCCTGCGACCCCCCCTGCTGCTGCGGCAAGATCGTGGTGCCGTGGCGCATCCACAGCGCGCCCATGCCCTTTGGTCCCTCGAACTTGTGAGCCCCCAGGGAGACCAGGTCGACGTCCAGATCCTCGACGTCGATGGCCACGTACGGCGCAGCCTGCACGGCGTCGAGATGGATGAGGATGCCCCGATGACGACGTACCGCACGCACGAGCTGGGCGACGGGCTGGATGGTGCCGACCTCGTTGTTGGCCACCATCAGGCTGACCACGATGGTCCGGTCCGTGATGGCCGCGGCCAACTGGTCGGGATCCAGGCGACCGTATCGATCTACCGGCAGGATGAGCGACTCGAACCCGAAGCTCTCCAGGTGCTTGACGGTGTGCAGCGCGGCGTGGTGCTCCACGGCCGTGGTGATGATCTGGTTGCCCGACGCCTTGCCCGCCCAGGACGCGCCCTTGATGGCCAGATTGATGGCCTCCGTCCCACCACTGGTGAAGACGATCTCGCGTGGCTCCGCGTGGAGACACCGCGCCACCGTCTCGTGCGCGTCGTCCAGCGCAGCCCGGGCGCGGCGACCGGCGGCATGCGCCGAGGAGGGATTGCCGTACGTCTCCGTCAGCAGCGGAAGCATCGCCTCGAGCGCCTCACGGCGGAGCGGCGTCGTAGCCGCGTTATCGAGGTATATCATGGCCACGATCGTACACCGCTCCGATGCCGGCCGAAGGCTCGGACCTAGCCCGTGGCGGCGGCCTCGCGTTCGGCGGCGCGGCGCAAGTCGTCGTCCTTGCCCCGGTCGCGGCGGCGGTCGTGGAGCGACAACAGGCGCTTTCGCAGCCGGATCGACTTGGGGGTCACCTCCACCAGTTCATCAGCTGAGATGAACTCGATGGCCGACTCCAGCGTGATGGGCGGCGGCGGCGTCAGACGCAGTCCCTCGTCGTGGGAGTGCGTACGGATATTGGTGAGCTTCTTCTCCTTGGTGGGGTTGACGTCCATGTCGCCCGGCCGCGTGTTCTCGCCCACGATCATGCCCTCGTACACCTCCTCGCCGGCACCGATGAGCATGGTCGCCCGCTCCTGGAGATTGAACAGGCCGTAGGCGTTGGAGACGCCTGTCCGGTCGCTCACCAACACGCCCGAGGTCCGGTGGTCTACCTCGCCGGCCCATGGCCCGTAGCCCTCGCCGATCTGGTGCAGTAACCCCGTGCCGCGCGTCTCCGTGAGCATCTGGCCGCGATAGCCAACTAGTCCGCGCATGGGCATCAGGAACTCCATGCGTACGCGGCCATCCGCGTCTGTGGTCATCTGCTCCAGGCGCGCCTTGCGAGCGGCCAGCGACTGGCTGACCGGGCCGATGAAGTCGGGCGGGATGTCTATGGTCACGCGCTCGTACGGCTCCTGGACCTTGCCGTCGACCGTGCGCAGGAGCACCTCCGGCCGGGAGGCCTGAAGCTCGAACCCTTCCCGGCGCATCTGCTCGATGAGCACTGCCAGCTGGAGCTCGCCGCGGCCGCGAACTTCGAAGGTCTCGGGCGACTCGGTGGGACGCACCTCGATCGATACGTTGCCCAGCACCTCGCGATCCAGGCGCGACTTGAGCTGGCGGCTGGTCAAGAGGTTGCCGTCGCGACCGGAGAGCGGCGAGGTGTTGACACCGAAGGTCATGCGCAGGGTCGGCTCATCCAGTTCCAGGCGCGGCAGCGGACGCGGGTCGGCTGGGTCCGTGATGGTGTCGCCGATGGTGACCTCCGGCAGTCCGGCCACGGACACGATCTCCCCGGGCCCGGCCTCCCGGATGTCGTCCTGCTCTATGCCTCGTGCCGTGGTCAGGCTGGTGACCGTGCCGCTGAGGGTCACCGTGCGCCCTGGCTCCACGCTGCCGTCCGGGATCTCCGCTTCCTCACGAACGACCGTGATGCGCTGGCCCATGCGGATGGTTCCGTTGCGGATCCGTCCCACCGCCATCCGTCCCACGTAGTCGTTGGCGGACAGGTTGGTCACCAGCAGTTGGAGCGGGTGCTCGGGGTCGTAGGTCGGCGCCGGCGTGTGCTGCACCATGATGTCGAGCAGTGGCCGCAGGTCCTGTCCCGGGACGGCCAGATCGGTCGTGGCCGTGCCCGCCTTGGCGTTCGTGTAGAGCACCGGAAAGTCGATCTGGCGATCGTCCGCGCCAACGTCCATGAACAACTCGTAGACCGCGTCCAGGACCTCTTCCGGACGTGCATCGGCGCGGTCGATCTTGTTGATGGCCACGACCACAGGCAGGTGGCGCGCCATCGCCTTCTGGAGCACATAGCGCGTCTGGGGCAGCGGCCCCTCGGCGGCATCGACCAGGAGCAGCACCGAGTCGACCATCAGGAGAGTGCGTTCCACCTCCCCGCCGAAGTCGGCGTGGCCTGGCGTGTCCACGATGTTGAGCTTCACCTCGCCGTGCTGCACGCTGGTCGACTTGGCCAGGATGGTGATGCCCTTCTCGCGCTCCAGGTCGCCCGAGTCCATGACGCGATCGGCCACGACCTGATTGGCCCGGAACGAGCCCGTCTGGCGCAGCATCGCGTCCACCAGTGTGGTCTTGCCGTGGTCGACGTGCGCCACGATGGCCATGTCGCGCAGGTCGTGGCGCGTCGCCGAAGCGGTCGCGGAGGGGCCAGGGACGGGCGCGGTCTGCCCGGGAAGGGTCGTCATGGGAAGCGACATTGTCCCACAGGCGTCGATCGGGCCCGTTGGAGGGCGCACCTTCCCGGTCGCGGCCCGTTGGCGTATCCTCGGCGCCCGATGCAGATGTCGTCTCCCACTCCAGCACGGCCCGCCTTCTCCCTGCGTGATGTGGCCGTGACAGCTTCGCAGGCCCTGCTCATCGCGGTGCTCGCAGCGTCGATCGCCTTCGCCTTCGCCGAGCCGGGCCGGCACGGGTTCCCGATCCTGATCATCGGCCTGCCCGCGTTCGTGATCGGGCCTGCCTTGATCATCGGATACTTCTTCTGGATGCTGGGGCGCACCGGTCACGTGATGCTGTTCGCCAACCTCCCCGTGGCCCTCCTCAGTGGCTGGCTGACCGGCGCTTTGGTCACGGAGGACGTCGGTGCCGCGGCGCGGCCAGAACTTGTCGGCGCGGTCGTCGTGGCACTGATCGCCTCACTCACAGTGATCTTCGTCGCCCTGCGCTGGACCACTCCCGGAGCACGGCGGTTGGCCGCGTGACCGTGGCGGCAGTGGTGCTGGCCGCTTCGGTCGACTCGGCCGTTGCGGAAGCGGCCGGCCGGCCGGCCGTGCGGCGCATCAGCGAGTCGGCCTGGGCCGGCGGGGCAGTGCCCATCGTG
>JALZLQ010000004.1 GCA_030858605.1 Chloroflexota bacterium | reverse complement strand
TGCCCGCGATGAGATAGCCCACGATGGCGGGCAGCCGCAGACGCCGGGCCACCAGGCCGCCGATGAAGGCGGCCGTCAGCCCGATGGCGATGGTCGAGATCAGGACAGGCTCGTGCGTCATGGGCGGCACCACGAGTGCTGGGATCGACTGCTCGGCCTTGGGCGCCGGTGCGCCTCAGCCCTACTTAGGATGACCGACCCGCCCGATGTCGGTGCGCGGTCGTCAGTCCAGAGCGAGGCGCCTCAGCACGGCCGGCAGGATGCCGCCCTGACGGTAGTAGTCCAGCTCGATGGGCCCGTCCAGGCGGCAGATGACCCGGATGGTCCGTTCGGCTCCGGGCAGCCCGCCCTCGTCGAGCACACGTACCTCCAGGGTCTGGCGGGGCGCCAGACCGTCGGCCAGGCCCACGATGTCGTACGTCTCGCGCCCGGTCAGTCCCAGGCTGGCGGCATCCTCGCCGGGCAGGAACTGCAGGGGCAGCACGCCCATGCCCACCAGGTTGGAGCGGTGGATGCGCTCGTACGAGACGGCCAGGACGGCCCGCACTCCCAGCAGCGCCGTGCCCTTGGCCGCCCAGTCGCGGGAGCTGCCGCTGCCGTATTCGGCGCCGGCCAGGATGAGCAGCGGCACCTCGTCGGCGACGTAGCGCATGGCTGCGTCGTAGAGGAACATCACCACGCCGCTGGGCTGATGCGCCGTGTAAGGCCCCTCCTTGTCGGTCAGCGAGTTGCGTAGTCGGATGTTGCCGAAGGTGCCGCGCATCATCACCTCGTGGTGGCCGCGGCGGGCGCCGTACGAGTTGAACTCCAGTGGCCCGACGCCTTGCTCCTGCAGCCACTGGCCGGCCGGGCTCCAGGCCGGGATGGAGCCGGCCGGGGAGATGTGGTCGGTCGTGACCGAGTCGCCCAGCACGGCCAGCACGCGCGCGCCGCGGATATCACTCACCGGCGTCGGCTCTGCGGAGAGGCCCTCGAAGAAGGTAGGTCGCGCGACGTAGGTCGACTCCGCATCCCAGGCGTAACGATCACCTTCGGGCACAGGCAATGCCCGCCAGCGCTCGTCGCCCTCGAAGACGCTGGCATACGTGCGACGGAAGAGCTCCGGCGAGACGGCCTCGCCGATGGTCCGCTTGATCTCGTCCGCGCCGGGCCACAGTTCGGAGAGGTAGACCGGAGCACCGTCCCGACCCTGGCCGAGCGGCTCCGTGGACAGGTCGATGTCGACCCGGCCGGCCAGCGCGAAGGCCACCACGAGCGGCGGTGAGGCGAGGTAGCTGGCCCGTGCGAGGGGGTGGATCCGTCCCTCGAAATTGCGATTGCCGGAGAGGACGGCCGCGACCACCAGCTCGTGCTCCTCCACGGCCGCCGCGACCGGCTCGTCCAGCGGGCCGCTGTTGCCGATGCAGGTGGTGCAGCCGTAGCCCACCAGGCCGAAGCCGAGCGCCTCCAGCGGCTCCATCAGGCCCGCCGCGCCAAGGTACTCGGTGACCACCCGCGAGCCCGGCGCGAGGCTCGTCTTGACCGCCGGATGGACCGAAAGTCCGCGCTCAAGAGCGTTACGGGCAAGGAGCCCGGCGCCGACCATGACGGTCGGGTTGGAGGTGTTGGTGCAGGAAGTGATGGCGGCGATGACCACGGAACCCGTGCGCAGCTTGTGGCTCGTGCCGCCATGCTGGATCTCCACCGCGCGATAGTGATCGTGGGCGTGCGCCTCGGCCGGTACCGCAGCCTCAGCCGCGTGGGCCACGTCAGCGGCAACCTCAGAGGCGACCTCGTCCGCGCTCTGCGCGAAGGCCGGCGGATCGCTCGCCGGGAACGACTCCTCCGAGGCCGCTTCCACGACCGACTCGGTGGCCTCCTCCCGCGCCTCGCCGGCGGTGGCCGCATCGGCCGGTCCGTCGCCGTGCTGATGCAGGCCGGACGGGAAGGCGCTCCGGAAGCTCGACTTCATGTCGCTCAGCAGGACGCGGTCCTGGGGCCGGCGGGGACCGGCCAGGCTGGGCTCCACGCCCGACAGGTCGAGTTCCAGCGAGACATCGAAGTCCGGGGCGGCGCCCGGTTCGCGCCAAAGTCCCTGCTCTTTGGTGTACGCCTCCACGAGCGTCACGAGTCCCTCGTCGCGGCCGGTGAGTCGCAGGTAGGCCAGCGTCTCGTCATCGACCGGGAAGAGTGTGGCGGTGGCACCGAACTCAGGCGACATGTTGGCGATGGTGGCCCGGTCGGCCACGGTCAGGTCGGACAGTCCGTCGCCGGCGAACTCCACGAAGGAGCCCACCACGCCCTGCTTGCGTAGCATCTCGGTGACTACCAGGACGAGATCCGTGGCAGTGCTGCCGACCGGCATGGAGCCGGTCAGGCGGATGCCCACGACGCGCGGCAGTGGCTGGTAGAGGGGCTGGCCGAGCAGCACCGCTTCTGCCTCGATGCCGCCGACGCCGTAGCCCAGCACGCCCAGGCCGTTGATCATGGTGGTGTGCGAGTCGGTGCCCACCAGGGTGTCGGGGTACGCCACCTCACCGTCACTGTCTTCGCGGACCTGGACGACACGGGCCAGGAACTCGAGGTTGACCTGGTGCACGATGCCCGTGCCGGGCGGCACCACGCGCAGATCGGAGAATGCCGTCTGCGCCCAGCGCAGGAGTTGATAGCGCTCGCCGTTGCGCTCGTACTCACGGTCGACGTTGAAGGCGAAGGCGTCCACGGTGCGGAAGCGGTCGACCTGCACGGAGTGGTCGATGACCAGGTCGGCAGGCACCAGCGGGTTGATGCGAGCCGGGTCGCCGCCAAGGCTGGCCATGGCGTCGCGCATGGCCGCCAGATCGACCACGGCGGGCACCCCAGTGAAGTCCTGGAGCAGCACGCGAGCGGGTGTGAAGGGCACTTCGGCGTCGCTCGTGCCGCCCGGCCGCCAGCCGGCCAGCGTCTGCACGTCCTGCTCCGTGACCACGCCGCGCCCGGCCTGACGAAGGACGTTCTCCAAGAGGACCTTCAGGGTCATCGGCAGGCGAGCGAGGTCCGGCACGCCAGCGCGGTCGAGCCGGTAGATCACCAGGTCCCGCTCTCCAGAGCGCAGGGCGGCGCGCGCGCTGAAAGGGTCGGACTGCCGTGGCTGGGGGTCAAGGCGGTGCATCGAGGTCGGGCCTCCTTCTCCCGCAGAAGCGGGAATGGACGGCGCCTGACGGGTGTGCCCGCCTCGGGTCGCGTCGGTGTCGATCGACCCCGATGATACATCGGGGTATGCGAGGATGCGGGTGCCGTGCACGACACCGAAACCGCTCCCGGTCATGCTCATGAGCCAGCCGGCCACCAGCACCCTCACCCGCCGGCCGATCCCAACGGCCGGCCCAGGATCGGCATCATCGGGGCCGGTCGCGTGGGCACGGCGCTAGGTGTGGCCTTCAGCCGCGCCGGTTGGCCGGTCGCAGCGGTCGCCTCACGCGATGAGTCAAGGCGCGCCCGGTTCATCCGCCTGGTCCCGACCGCCAGCGCGCACGACGTCCCGGCGCGCCTGCTGGACGCGGTCGACCTCATCTTCCTGTGCGTGCCTGACGATGCCGTGGCCGGAGTCGCCGGTCAGCTGCGGCTCTACGGTGGACAGGCCATCGTCCACACAAGCGGCGCGCTGCCGGCCAAGGTCCTGGAACCGGGCCGCGCGGCGGGCACCAGCGCGGCCAGCTTCCATCCCCTGGTCGCTTTCGCGGAGGTGGAACGAGCCGTGGCCGATCTGCATGGGGCGACCGTGGCGCTGGAGGGCGACGAGGTCCTCTTGTCGCTGTTGAGCGACCTCGTAGAGGCCATCGGGGCCCAGCCCGTGCGCCTGCCGCCGGGCGGGAAGCCGGGCTACCACGCGGCCGCGGTGCTGGCTGCGGGCGGGTTCATCGGCCTGCTGGATGCCATCGCCGAGGTGGCACGCGGTGCGGGCCTGGATGAGGCTGGCGCCCTGGCCATCTACGGCCCGCTGATCCGTCAGTCGCTGGCCAACGCGGAGACCCTCGGCATCGGAGCGGCGCTCACGGGTCCGCTGGCACGCGGTGACCGAGGGACGGTCTCCGCGCACCTGGACGCGCTGCGTCGTCTGGCCCCAAGCACCCTGGGACTCTATGTGGCCGTGGCGCACCGGGAGATCGCCCTGGCCGAGACTCGCGGCGACCTGCCCGCCGAGCGTGCCCGCGAGTTGCGCGAGCTTCTCGATCAGTCTTGAGCGGAGGCATTCGCCACCCATCGCGCCGGACTGCCGGAGTGTCCTTGCAAAGGGCCACCGAGTCGCTACCATGCGAAGCATGCAGAACAGCGTCGCGGCGATCCGGGCCGGCCGGTCGAGAGCCCGGTACGTGCTTCCCCAGGCACATCGTCGGGAGCGACGACTGGGACTGCATCGTCTGTTCCGGACCCCCGCCGTCAGATCGGAACGCGTGCTGGCCTCGCTCCATCCCTACGGGGCGCTGCGTAGCGCGGCGCGGGCGGCCGCTTCCGTCAACGGCCCGGGACCCGCGCGGGCTCCGGTCGCGGCCCTGCGCCGCGAACCGCGCATGAGTTGGTCGCCACGGGATAGCCAGCGGTCCCGCAGCTCGGCGCCGTGGCGCGGCTGAAGGCCGCATCCCGCACCCGGCTACCGATCGCGAAGGCCACCTCAGCCGGAGGCGTCGTGATCCGCATGTCGCCAGAGGGCCCGGAGATCTGCCTGGGAAAGCGCCTCCGCGAGCGTGATGGGGTCACCTGGACGCTGCCCAAGGGCACGCCCGACAGCGGCGAGACGACCGAGCAGACGGCCCTTCGCGAGGTCACCGAGGAGACCGGCCTAGATGTGCGCATCCTTGAGCCGGTGGGCGCCATCGAATACTGGTTCGTGCAGCGTGGCTCGCGTATCCACAAGACAGTGCACTACTTCCTGATGGAGGCCACTGGCGGCGCGCTGTCAGCGCATGACCACGAATTCGACGAGGTCCGCTGGGTCCCACTGCGAGAGGCCGAGGTGCTGATGACCTTCGAGACCGAACGGACCATCGTGGAGCGGGCCCTGCCGCTGGCCGGTCTCGCGCCGTGACACAAGACGCGCCAGCGCTGCGCCAGACCCCGCTGCGCGACAGGCACGTAGCGCTGGGAGCTCGGCTGGTCGGTTTCGGCGGTTGGGAGATGCCACTGCAGTACACGGGCATCATCGACGAGCACCGTGCCGTGCGCCGCGCGTCGGGCCTCTTCGACCTCTCGCACATGGGCGAGATCTGGGTCACCGGCCCCGGCGCGGCGGAGGGCCTCGCGGCCGCTCTGGTGACTGATCCTCCGCGACTGGCCGTGGGGCGCGCCCACTATTCCATGATCGTCGCGCCGGACGGCGGCATCATCGACGACCTGATCGTCTACCGCCTCTCCCGGGAGCGGTTCCTGGTGGTGCCCAACGCCTCGAACGCCGATCGCGTCGCGGCCGAGCTGGCCCAGCGACTGGCTGGATCCGACGCGGAGATGGACGATGCCTCCGGCCGTACTGCGCTGATCGCCATCCAGGGTCCCTTGGCGCGCGGCATCCTGGAGCCGCTCACCGACGTCGATCTTGGGTCGCTCAGGTACTACGCCATCGCTGAGGGCCACGCGGCCGGCGCACCCGCCCTCGTCGCGCGGACCGGCTACACCGGAGAGGACGGCTTCGAGCTCTTCCTCGCCCTCGAAGTGGCCGGGGAAGTCTGGGACCGACTGCTGGCGGCCGGCGCCGACCAGGACCTGGTGCCGGCGGGCCTTGGTGCCCGCGACACCCTCCGCCTGGAGGCCGGGATGCCGCTCTACGGCAATGAGCTGGGCCCCGACTCGACGCCCATGGAGGCCGGTCTGGACCGCCTGGTCAAGTTCGACAAGTCGGGCGACTTCGTGGGCCGAGCCGCTCTGGAGGCCGCCCGTGACCTGGGACCTCGCAAACGACTGATCGGCCTGGTGCTGCGCGGTCGGGGGATCGCCCGACACGGCTACCCGGTCTACCTGCCTGGAGACGAGTCGCCGGTGGGCGAAGTCACCAGCGGTACCCTCTCACCGACGCTCGACCAAGCCATCGCCATGGCCTACGTCCCGATGTCCGAGTCCACGCCGGGTAACATGCTCGAGGTCGGCGTCCGCGCCGCGAGGATACCCGCCGAGGTCGTGCCGCTGCCCTTCTACAAGCGCGGCCCCGATCAGCCCGCGTCCAGCAAGGAGCACCCAGCGTGAACGTGCCAGAGGATCTGCGCTACACCCCTGACCACGAGTGGTTGCGCACGGAGGCGGACGAGGGCGTCGTGGGCATCACGGCCTACGCCGCGGAAGAGCTGGGCGACATCGTCTTCGTGGAGTTGCCCGCGCCCGGTTCGCGGCTGGAAGCTGGGACGACCTTCGGCGCCATCGAGTCGGTCAAGACGGCCAGCGACCTGTTCGCACCGGTCAGTGGCCAGATCACGGCCGTGAACGACCAGCTCACGACGACCCCGGAACTCATCAACAGCGACCCGTACGGTGAGGGTTGGATGCTGCGTGTGAAGCTGGACGATCCCTCGGCGCTGAAGGCTCTGGAGGACGCGGCCGCCTACCGCACTCGGATCGGGGCTGCCTGAGTCCATGGCTTACGGTCCCCACACCGCCGATGACCGTGGCCGCATGCGTGCGGCACTGGGCATCGACTCGGTCGATGTCCTCTTCGACGACATCCCGGCTGCCGTTCGAGCATCGCGTCTCGACTTGCCTGAGCCCGTGCCGGAACTGGAGCTGGCGGGGCGGCTGCAGGAATTGGCTTCTCGCAACCGGACGGACCTGGCCTCGTTCCTTGGTGCCGGCGTTTACCACCACTACGTGCCACCAGTGGTCGATCAGATGCTCCTGCGCGGTGAGTTCTATACGGCCTACACGCCCTACCAGCCGGAGATCAGCCAGGGCACGCTGCAGACCATCTTCGAGTACCAGTCCCTGCTCGCGGAGCTGACCGGACTCGACGTCGTCTCTGCCTCGCACTACGACGGAGCGACAGCCACCGCGGAGGCGGCGCTCATGGCGGTGCGTGCCACGCGACGTGACCGGATCCTGGTGAGTCGCGCCATCCACCGCCACTACCTGGACGTGACGAGGACCTACTTCACCGGTGGTCGCCTGATCATCGACGAGCTGCCCACACTGGCCGATGGCACGACCGACCTGGCCGCATTGGAGGTGGCCCTGGCAGACGGCGAGCGGCCGGTGGCCGGAGTTCTCCTGGGCCAGCCCAATGCCTTCGGCCTGCTGGAGCCGATGGCCGAGGCTTCTCGCCTGGCGCATGCGGCCGGTGCCCTGTTCATCGCGGTGGTCGAACCGGTCTCCCTGGCCGTGCTTGCCACTCCCGCCGACTACGGCGCCGACATCGCGGCAGGGGAGGGCCAGCCGCTGGGTATCGCGGCGCAGTACGGCGGGCCCTATCTGGGCATCCTGGCCACCACCACGGCGCTCATGCGACAGATCCCGGGACGGCTGGTGGGCGAGACACGCGACCTGGACGGCCGGCGTGCCTTCGTGATGACACTCCGCGCACGTGAGCAGGACATCCGACGGGACAAGGCAGCCAGCAACATCTGCACCAACCAGGCGCTGTGCGCCCTGGCCGCCACCGTCTATCTCGCGACGATCGGTCCGCACGGTCTCCGCGACGTGGCCTCCCTGGGCGCGGCACGCGCAAGGGAGCTGGAACGCGCGCTGAGCGAGGCCGGCGCCCCGCGGCTCCACAGCGCGCCCTACCTCAACGAGTTCGCCATCCGCGTGCCCGCTGCCGTGGCAGTCCACGAGCGCCTGCTGGAGCGGGGCGTGCTGGCCGGGCTGCCCCTCGCTCGCTGGTATCCTGACGACCCCGGACTGCGGGACGCGCTCCTGGTGTGTGCCACCGAGGTGACCACTTCGCGCGAGATCGAGCGCTTCGCGACGGCACTCCGGGAGGAGCTGTCGTGACCGAGGGTGCGGTGCTGACGGATGCTGCTCTGGTTGGTGCCGATACCGCGCAGGAGGAAGCACGACCCGGTCCGGCGGGACGGCCAGCCGTGGGCGCCGCGCTCCAACCGACGCTGGCCGAGCTCTCGCGGCCCGGCCGCGGTGGCGGCAAGGTGCCCCATCCGCCCGTTGACGCCCTGCACGGCATACCGGCCGCCGCCCTCCGCCAGTCGCCGCTCGCACTGCCTGAGCTCAATGAGCCGGAAGTGGTGCGCCACTTCGTCAACCTCTCGCACCTCAACTATTCGGTGGACAGCGGCTTCTATCCGCTGGGTTCCTGCACCATGAAGTTCAACCCCAAGCTCAACGAATGGGCCGCTCGGCTGCCCGGCTTCGCCACGTTGCACCCCCTTGCCCCTGACGCCCTGGCGCAGGGAACGTTGGAACTGATGCACGAATTGCAGGATGCATTGGCGGAGATCAGCGGCATGGCTGCAGTGACGCTGCAGCCAGCAGCCGGCGCCCAGGGCGAACTCACTGGCATCTTGATGATCCGGGCCTATCACGAGGCGCGGGGCGACACCGAGCGCAGCGAGGTCATCGTGCCTGACTCCTCGCACGGGACCAACCCCGCCACCGCTTCGATGGCCGGCTTCCGCACCGTGACCGTTCCTTCGGCGGCTGATGGTGGCGTCGATCTGGACGCCCTGAGGTCCGCCCTGGGGCCCCGCACCGCGGCCGTGATGCTGACCAATCCTTCGACCCTGGGTCTCTTCGAGCGGCGCATCGTCGAGCTTCTGGAGGCGGTCCATGAGGCTGGCGCGCTGGCCTACATGGACGGCGCCAACATGAATGCGGTGCTGGGCCGCTTCCGGCCGGGCGAGGCCGGCTTCGACGTGATGCATTTCAATCTGCACAAGACCTTCTCCACGCCCCACGGCGGGGGCGGACCGGGTGCCGGACCGGTGGCCTGCAACCAGCGACTGGCTCCCTTCCTTCCGGCACCGCTGGTGGTCCGCGACGGAGATGGCGCCTTGAGGCTGGAGCGCGAGGGCGAACGGCCAACGGCCATCGGTCGGGTGCGGGCCTACCAAGGCAACGTGGGCGTGCTCGTGCGCGCGTTCACCTATATACGGGCGCACGGCGCAAGCGGGCTCAGGGAGATAAGTGATGACGCCGTGCTCGCCGCGAACTACCTGCGCCAACGCGTGGGCGAGGCGTTCGCACTGCCTTATCCGGGCCCATGCAAGCACGAGTTCGTGGCTTCGGGCCGGAGATTGCGCCAGGACACGGGAGTCCGCACGCTGGACGTGGCCAAGCGCCTGATCGACCACGGCTTCCACCCGCCCACCATCTACTTCCCGCTCATCGTGGACGAGTGCCTGCTGATCGAGCCGACCGAGACGGAATCCATGGAGACGCTCGACCTGTTCGCGGAGGCCATGCTGGCTATCGCGCGGGAAGCACACGAAGAACCGGAGCGGGTCAAGGGTGCGCCCACCAGCGCGCCTGTGCGCCGCCTGGATGAGGCGACCGCGGCCCGTCACCCTGAGCTCCGCTGGCGTCCCATGACCGGAGCAGAGACGCCCTGTCCCACGTGAGCGAGTGACCCGGCACGGACGCCTGCCGCCCCAGTCGACACGGTCTGGACAGGTGGCCCTGGCTGCCATGCTGATGGGAGCCCTGGTCGTCGGTTGCCTGGGCGTGCAGCCCGTGCCTGCGCCGTCATTCCCGCCCGGCGCTGGCACGCCGTCGGCGGTCCCGAACGCTGGCCGTGTACCCGGCGAGCTGGTGGTGGCCGTGCCGGCAGATCCCCAGGGGTTCATCCCCGGTCCCACCGACGAGACCACGACCCTCGTGAACGACCTGCTGTACGACTCGCTCTACCGTCTCGACCGTTCGCTTCTGCCGCAGCCTGCCCTTGCCTCCGCGCTGCCAGATGTCAGCGATGACGGCCTGACCTGGACGGTGCCCCTCCGGTCGGGCGCGACATCGCACGCCGGTGCGTCCATCACCGCGGCCGATGCGGCCTTCACCCTGCGGCTGGCTCTCTCCGGTGCCTGTCCCTTCGATCGGGACCTGTGCGCCGCAGTCGCGGCCAACCTGCGGGGGGCCAGCGCGCCCGATGCGACGCGGCTGCAGGTAGTACTGCGGAGCCCATGGGCGCCCTTCCTCAGCCAGGTGCTGGGCACCATGCCGGTGCTCTCGGAGGCGGCCGTGCTGGAGGCCACGCAGCAGCTGCGCGATGCAGCCACCGGTTTGGACGCGGAGACGCTGCGGGCTCGTATCGATGGCATCACCTCGGAGACGAATGCCGAGCGCTGCCTCGTGACCGCGCCGCCCAGCGGCTGTCGGCTGAGCGACTATGCCACCGAGCTCGAGTCCATCCTGGCGGACGCCGGCGTGAGCGTGCCGCCCCCGGAGCGTTCGGCCGGGGTCGATGGTGGCGTCGATGAGGAGGATCACAGCGCGGCACTGCTCGAGTCGGTTTCGGACCTGGCGGGCATGCTCGGGTCGGAGGGGATGGACGCGATGGCCTCGGCGGTCGCGCTGGTGGATGTGGTACAGCGCCCACTGGGTGGCGGACCGTTCCGGCTCGTTGCGTACCAGCGTGGCGAGGCCGTGGAGCTGCTGCGCCACGATGGCCACGTCCCGGAGCCTGCCTCTCTGGAGCGGATCCGAC
>JALZLQ010000267.1 GCA_030858605.1 Chloroflexota bacterium | reverse complement strand
CCCGTAGACTGGCCAGCGTGTCAGCCACGTACACCGGAGCCGTCATCGTGCCACCTGTTTAGCTGCTCAGTCGCATTCAATCCGGCTCTTTCGTGCTTGGACTGAGCATCCTACATCGTCCCCGTAGCTCAGTGGACAGAGCAGCCGCCTTCTAAGCGGTAGGTCGCAGGTTCGATCCCTGCCGGGGACGCCAACGTCGCCACTTGTAACGGCGAGGCACGGGCCGAGGGCTGGGCGCGAATCGCCACCGTGAGGGCCATCCCGGCAGGCTTGGCGGATGGAGCGAGAGCGGGAAGCTGAGTCGATCGAACGGTTCGACATCGTGGGCGATATCCACGGCTGTCTATGGGAGCTTCGGGAGCTCCTTGCGAAGCTCGCATATACCATGGAAGGCGACGTTCTCCGTAACCACGAAGGGCGTCGTTTCGTGTTCCTGGGCGACCTGGTCGACCGAGGCCCGGACACCGTTGGCGTCCTTCGCCTGGCGATGGCCAGCGCGGCAGCGGGCACCGCACTGTGCGTGGTCGGCAACCATGACGACAAGTTTCGGCGGGCGCTCCTGGGCCGGCCGGTCAAGGTCAAGCACGGCCTGGCGGAGACGCTGGAGCAGGTCGCCAGGGAGCCGGCGCGGTTCCGGAACGAGGCGATCGCCTTCATCGAGGGCCTGCCTGACCACCTGATCCTTGATGAAGGTCGACTGGTGGTGGCGCATGCGGGCTTGCCGGAAGCGCTGCACGGGCGCTCCTCGCGTCGGGTGCGTGACTTCGCGATGTACGGCCTCACCACGGGCAGGCTGGACGCCGCGGGATTGCCCGAACGGCTCGACTGGGCGGCTGACTACTTGGGGCAGGCCATCGTGGTCTACGGACACACGCCAGTGGTGGAACCGGTCTGGGTGAATGGGACCATCGACATCGACACGGGTTGTGTCTACGGTCACCGCCTGACCGCCCTGCGCTATCCCGAGCTGGAACTCGAGGCCGTCCCCGCCCGGCGCATCTACGTGGAGAAGAGCGGTCCATTTCGAGTGGTGGGCCCGGGCGGGGCTGCCGCGGACTTCGAGCCGCAGCCTCAGGCGGGCCCAGGACAGGACCTTTGACAGCACGCAACACTCTCCGTACCGCTCGACCGCCAGCGAGGTCGCAGAGCTCCTTCACCTGAATGTGAACACGGTCAAACGACTGGGCGATCGCGGCGAGCTGCCCTTCTATCGCGTGTGCAAGCGCGGCGATCGTCGTTTCCGCTCGGAGGACGGGATGGCCTTCCTCGCTCGGAACCGCTAAGGGGTTTCTTCGGCCGTCCGCCACTCCTCCCTCCTGCGCCGCTGGAGTCGCCCGCCCCGGCGGCGTTCCCCTGCGCCGAGGAGCATGAGCGTCCTTGGGCGTACTCGGCCGACCCCCGTAGCATCCCTCGTCCCGATTCGGCATGATGACCACCCAGTCGAGCCGCCCAAGGTCCAAAGATGCCCATCGATCTCTCGCTTTCCCCCGAGAACGTCCTTGTCCAGGAGTCCGTGCGCGATTTCGTGGCGGCGGAGATCACGCCGCACATCCGCGAGTGGGACGAGAGGGGCGAGGTCCATCGGGAGGTCTTCGCCCGGATGGGCGAGCTCGGCTTCCTCGGCGCCCCGATCCCAGAGGCGTACGGCGGCCCGGGCATGGACTACGTCAGTTTGGGCATCCTGTGCGAGGAGCTGGAGCGCGGCGACACCGCCTTTCGCGTGATCATGAGCGTCCACGTGGGCCTCAACTCGCTGACCCTGCTCCAGTGGGGCACGGAGGAGCAGAAGCAGCGCTGGCTGATCCCCCAGGCTCGAGGCGAGAAGCTGGCCACGTTCGGCCTCACGGAGCCGGATGCCGGGACCGACGCGGCCAGCCTCGCCAGCACGGCCCGCCGCGACGGCGACTCCTACGTCCTCAACGGCTCCAAGCTGTGGATCAGCCTGGCCGACGTGGCCGACCACTTCCTGGTCTTCGCCTCCGTCGACCGAGCGGCCGGACACCGGGGCATCACCGCCTTCATGGTCGAGCGCGGGATGCCGGGTCTCACCACGGGCACGATCGAGGGCAAGCTGGGCATCCACGCTGGCAACACCGGCTCGCTCTTCTTCGACGACCTCCGCGTCCCCGTGGAGAACCGCATCGGCGAGGAGGGCGAGGGCTTCACCATCGCGATGAGCGCCATCGACCAGGGCCGCTACACCGTGGCCAGCGGCGCAGTGGGATTGGCGCAGGCCTGCCTGGACGCGTCGGTGTCCTACGCCCACGAGCGCCACACCTTCGGCCGCGAGATCGGCCAGCACCAGCTGGTCAAGCAGATGCTGGCCAACATGGGCGCCGGCATCGAGGCTGGACGTCTCCTCTGCCGTCAGGTCGCCTGGCTCAAGAACCGAGGCATGCGCAACACGCGCGAGACGAGTCTGGCCAAGTGGTTCTGCACGGACCACGCGGTGCGCTCGGCGATGGACGCCATCCAGGTGCACGGCGCCTACGGCTACTCCAACGAGTACCCCGTCGAGCGGTACCTGCGCAACTCCAAGGCGGCCGTCATCTACGAGGGCACGAGCCAGTTGCACACCCTCATCCAGGCCGACTACCTGCTGGGTTATCGCGAGGACCGGCCCCTGCGCTGCCCACAGCCGCCCGCGTCCGGGCACTAAGGCGGCTGATGTCACACGCATCAAGATAGCCTCCGGGGGCTAACAGGTACCGAGTTAGCCGTTGACAGCTACATCAGGGCCGGATAGCCTTGCGGGCGTGGCTACGGAAACGCTCGGGGTCGTCCTGTTCGGTGATGTGGTGCGCTCCCGACGCCGCCCGCGAAAGGCCTCGGACTGGCTCGAGCGCCTGACCGCAGAGCTCGATGAGGCGTTCGGTGACACGAAGCTGGCCGGCTTCGAGTTCACCCAGGGAGATGAGCTTCAGGGCCTCCTGCGACCCGACGCCGATCCCTTGACGGCCGTGCTCACCGCCGCTCTGCGACCGAGCGACGAGGCACCGGCGATGCGCTGGGCGATCGTGGCCGGCCACGTCCTCCCCGGCCGAGGACCGGCCACCAAACGCACCGGTCCGGCCTTTATCACCGCCCGTGAGACGATCGAGCTGGCACGCCGGCAGCGCGATACTCTGCTTATGTTCACCGGCGATCCGCACACGGACCGATTGCTGGCCGGGACCGCGCCAGTCCTGGGCTCTTTGCTGACACGCCTGACGGAACGACAGCGCGAGGTTGCCCGACTTGGCCTCCTGGACGGTCTGCGTCAGTCGGAGATCGCCGACCGGTTGGGCGTCGCGCGCGCCACGATCTCGGTCGCCTCGGCACGCGCGGACGTGCGCTCCCTGGCCCGGTTGTCGGGCGCCGTGAGGGGGCTCTGGTCGGAGGGGCTGCTCCGTCGGATGGCTGACGCGCCCGGACACTCCGAAGGAGAAGCGCCCGGACACTCGGATGGCTGACCCGACCCTGCTGCTTGCCTGGCTGGTGCTGGCCCACCTGGTGGGGGACTTCCTGCTCCAGACGGACGCCATCGCTACGGGAAAGTTCGGTGACGGCCCGCCGGCGGCGCGAGCCCTGTGGTTGCATGCGGGCGTGGTCGCGGCCGTGCACCTCCCGCTGGTCGTCATCTTCGGCCTCCGCGGCTTCCTTTTCGTGGCACTGACAGCAGCCAGCCACTTCGTCATCGACAGGGCCAAGATCGTGCTCACGAGACGAGCGGAGCCGTTATCTCCCTCTGGCAGCGATCCGACGGCGGAGGAAGCGGCCACCGGACCAGCCTTTGACCGTGCCTGGACGCCGGTCCCTGGAGCACTGTTCGCCTTCGATCAGTTGGCCCATCTGAGCGTCCTGCTGTTGGGCTGGACCCTGCTCCTCGGCGGCGCAACACCGATGGCCGAACTCGGCGACATCGTGCAGCGGCTCTCTGGAAACCTCGGACCTGAGGCGTTCCATCGGGTGGCGCTCACGGCCGTGGTCATCAGTGCCCTGCTCATCGTCAATGTCCGGGCCGCCTCGCTCTTCGTGGCCATGTTGGTTCGGCCGCCTGGGAAAGCGACCGATGCGACCAGGCCATCCGTGGCGCGTGTGGGTTCCACGATCGGCATCCTGGAGCGGCTGCTCATCTGCGCCCTGGTCCTGGGCGGTGCCGTGGCCACGATCGGGTTGGTCGTCGCGGCCAAGACCCTGGCGCGCTTCAAACAGTTGGACGACCGTGAGTTCGCCGAGTACTACCTCCTGGGCACCCTGGCCAGCGTGACCATCGCGGTGGCCACCAGCCTGATCGCACAGTCCGCGCTGGCGACGGCCTGAGTGACGGGCGTGGCCGGATCGATCAAGACGGGCATCGGCCGATGATGCCCTGCGGGTAGGATGCCCGCGTGGATGCCCTGCGGATCGACTGGCGAGTTGCGAGCCCCGACGGTGCCGTAGTGGCCAGGCTGGAGCGGCTTGGACTATCCCTGTCGGAGGGCAGCGTGTCGCTGGGACCGGTCGTCCTGTCGGTGGTCGTGTCGGAAGGGGAGGACGTGGACCGGCTCGAGGTGGGCGGCGACGCCCGCGAGCACGCCATCCCCGGGCCTGACGGGGTGCTACTCTCGGCGCTGGGCTGGGCGACGGTCGACGCCGAGCGACTGGCGGCCCAGTTGGGCAAGCCGCTCGTCGGCGAGCCGCAACCAGATCCGGCGCTGGGCGCGACAGGTTACCGCGTGGCATCAGCGTCGCTGCCGCTGGTGCTCCTGGAGCCTGCCACGGAAGGGCGCATCGCGGCCGCCCTGGCCCGGCTCGGTGAAGGTCCGGTGGCGCTCTACCTGGACGGCATCACGCTCGGAGCCGGCGATGACGCGACCCCGCTGGCCAACA
>JALZLQ010000254.1 GCA_030858605.1 Chloroflexota bacterium | reverse complement strand
GTTCTTGATGCGCCCCAACTCGAGTGTCTGCATGTCCAGGACGCCGATCCAGGTGGAGCCCATGACGGCGATGTAGGCCGTTCGTGAATCGGGTGAGAAGGTGATGCCGCGCGGATAGGGTCCGATGAGGATGCGGCGGATCTCCTGCAAGGTCTCAAGATCGAAGACGCTCAGGTCGTAGGAGCACCAGTTCGCCACCAGCAAGCGGCGCCCGTTCGGCGACACGGCCAAGTGTTTCGGAGTGGCACCTACGGGCAGGACCTGGTCGATGGCCAGCGACGCGATGTCTATTCGATAGACGAAGCTGGGGTCCCGCTGCTCGGCCGGGTAGCACGTGTCAGCGCCGGGCCGGTCATAGCCGGACCCGTACATCGTGTACTGCGAGATGTACACCGACCGTCCGTCCGGTGTGATGGCCGCTTCGACCGGGCTGCCCTGCACCACTGTCCGTTCCGTGGCCAGCCCGAATTCGGACAGGTCGACGCGATCACGGATGGTCTTGACCAGTCGGAACTCGCGGTCGTACACCCCGACGGTGTGGCGATACATCATGTTCTGGGCGAAGAAGTAGCCGGTCTGCGAGGAGACGACGGACTTTGGTGACAGACCGCCGGTGATGGTCGCCAGGCGACGCAGTCGGAGCGAATCAGATGGCCCCACTGCCGCATCGCCCGATCCCGGCTCGGTCGGTGCCGGCGTGCTGACCGGCTGCGGCGTCGACGAGGGCCTGGCTGAAGCGCTGGGCGCGGCCGGAGCACTGGCCAAAGGCGTCTGGGTCGGAGGCACGTCCGTGGGCGCCAGGGAGGAGGTCAGGGAGGGCATCGCGGAGGCTGGTCGTGACGGTTCGATCGAGGCGGCGTCGGTAGGCGCTGATCCCGACGCGCCTGGCGACACCACTGCCGCAGCGGACGCCTCCGCAGCGTTGGTCGGCCCCCGATCGTTGGGCGATGTCACCAGTACTACGGTCACGGTCGCCACCACAGCCACCAAAACGATGGCGAGCGCGGCGGCTGCCCAGGATCCTTTCGTCCCAGCGGTACCCTCATTCATGGGCGAAGCGACGCGACATGTAGGCACATGAGCACGAGGGTATCAGCCGACCTCACCGCCGCACGCCGGGGAGTGACCAGGGCAGGCCGCCAGGAGGTGGGGCGCCGATGCAATGCTCCATCGCTCCGACGACGGGCGGATGGCACCCGCACGGCCATATATTCGGCGCCATGGGAACCATCATCAGATTCATCCTCTTCCGCGTGCTGGGCGGGCGCCTGGCGATGGCATTGGCCGCCATCGGCTTCCTTCGCTCGCGGCGCCGGTCAGCGTCAACGCTCAACACCACGGTCGGGCGTCGCCGCTGAGTCAGGACGCCTCTGGCCGGTCTCTCACGTGGCCAGCACGGAGCGGTAGATCTCCAGGGTGGCGTCGGCGATGCGAGTCCAGTCGAACTCCTGGGCGCGGGCGCGGTTGTGGGCACCCATCGCGGAAAGATCCATCGCGGAGTGAATCGGGGTGAGTGACCTGCGGAGCGCTTGGGACAGACCATCGGGATCGTCGGCGTCGTACAGGAATGCGCCGCCTTGATCCAGCGTCTCACCGATGCACCCGCGGCGCGGCGCGATGACTGCCTTTCCGAAGGAGATGGCCAGGAGCACCGAGCCCGATGTGAAGATCTCGCGGTAGGGGAGGGCCACCACATCCGCCGCGTTGAGGTACAGCTGCAGATCGTCATCCGGGACGAAGCCCAGATACAGCATGATCCTGGCGTCGCCTGCCGCCTGGTCTCTGATCTCGGAGGCGTATCCGATATCAAGCGCCTGACCCGCGACCAGAAGGCGTAGCTCATCGCCGGGTAGACCGCGGAAAGCCGTGATGAGCTCACGTACGCCCTTGTAGGGGCGCACCCAACCCACGAACGCGACGATCGGTCCGTCGCTCTTGATACCGAGCCGCGCGCGCGCATTCTCGCGCGATACGTCGTTGCGGTATGCGGCGACGTAGTGGCCATGGGGCACGACTCGCACGCGCTGCGCCTCGCCGGCCGGCAGCGCCAGTGCCTCCAGGAGCGCCTCTCGGGCAGTCTCGCAGTGGACGATGACCGCCGAGCTCACTCGGAACAGCGCGCGCTGGAAGCGCATCTCCAGCGGATCCACGGCGCGATCGTGGCGCGAGAGGTCGTGGGCGGTCCACACGATGGGCGTTCCGGCTCCCCGCAGCAGGCGCAGCTCGAGGATGGTCCGCAGAGCCCTGACTCGGCTGACATCCGGGCGCCCGCCGCTGATGTACGGCTCGGTCCAGTGCAGATGCAGCACGTTCGGCCGTCCCTGCGCACGGATGGCCTGAAGGATCGGGAGGAGTCGCCGTCGCCCTGTGGGCTGCGCCACCACCGTCACGCCCTGCGCACGAAGCCCCTTCGCGAGCTCGCGCTGATAGGCGTTGGCGGCTGTGTAATCCGGCAGGAACAGGACCTTCACAGGCGGGCCACGGGCCGGGCAACGCCAAGCGAGTCGTATACCCGCATCAGGGTCTGAGCCTGGTGTTCCCAGCCGTACTCGCCGCGCGCAGCGGCAAGGCAGCGCTCCCGGTAGGCGTCCCGCTCCGCTGGCGCCGCGTCGATCACCTTTCGGATGGCCCGCGCGATGTCGGCCGCGTCGGTGGGATCGCACAGTTCCCCGCAGCCGGTGGCGGTCACGATGGGCCGGATGCCCGGCAGATCGCTGGCCACGACGGGCACCCCTGCGCCCATCGCGTCGAACAGCTTGGTCGGCGTGTTGTAGCGATGGTTGAGAGTGTCAGGCTGCACCGGCATCACGGATACGTCGGCGGACGCGTTCCAGGCGGGGATCTCCTCGGGCACCACGCCTTCCATGAAGATGATGCGATCGGCCTGCGGCGAGGCCGCCGCTGCGGCGCGATAGCGCTCGTAGTCTGGACCGAAGCCGGCCACCACCAAAACGGCACGGTCGACCAGTGCGATGGCCGTGAAAAGCTCGGTGATGCCGCGTCCATCCATGACCTGTCCCAGGTACAGCACGACACGGGTCTCTGGGTCGAGCTTGAAGCGATGGTGGAAGCGACGTTCGGGCTTCGCCGGCGGCTCGAATCGAGGCGGACCGTTGCGCACGATGGCTGTCACGGGTCTGCGCAGCATGCGCGAGAGGATGTCGGCGTACGGCTCGCTGACCGTCAGCAGCGCGTCCACCTGACGGCTAAGGCTGCGCTCCCTTCGCCTCAATAGCGCGCGCCACCGGGAAGGCAGTCGGGCGAAACGGCCGGATTCCGTGTCGATGTCGTTTGCGTCGTAGACCACGATACCTCCGTGACGACGCCGCAGGGCCACTGCCAGGGGGAGGGTGATGATGCTTTCCGCCTGCCATACATCGGCCGGCCCGATGGCGTCATCGATGGCCCGCGCCCAGGCGCGCGTGAGGAGCAGGAACCGACCTGCCTGGAGCCCCCGACCGACCGTGTCACGGAGCCGGCCGCCGATCCTGCCTGTCACCGAGGATGGTCCTCCGTCCGGCGCGGCCCCAGCACCGGGCAGGGCCGGGACCGGGAGTCGAGCCAGGGGCCGCGGCTGTGTCACCCGCACGATGCGATGGCCTCCCCGCTCCTCGCGCGCAGGCCGACCAGCGCCTTCGCGCGCGATCACGGTCACCTGGTATCCCTCCGCCCCGAGCGACGTGGCGATCTTCCAGACGCGCGAGTCCGCCACGTAGGGGTTGTTGATCAGGATGGCCACGCGAGGTCTGGGCGCAGCGGATCCATCCAAGCCGGGTCTCTCCTCCTGGGCCACGTGCGGTCGCTGCGCCGGGGCGGCGTGGCGCGATGCAGGTCCCTGGGTCCTGTCCATGCTAGCAGTCATGATGCGAGCCGCCGGCTCCGCCACCAGAAGGCAGAACGGGCCGGAGAGGCCGCGCACATTAGACTGACCGGCATGTTGCGAGCGCATGGTTGAGCGTCCCCCTCACCACACCCGATGAGCCCGGCTGGGTAGCGGGACCGCCGCGTCCCGGGGGCTGGGCATCGAGCGGTCGCTTCGCCGTCGCCGTGATCGCTGCGCTCCTGCTCGTTTCCGCCGTGTTCGCCTTCATCCTGGTGCCGGGCGACGCACCGCCGGCTGTCGGTGCCGACCGTCCGGCAGAGGTGGATGCCGTGATCGTCGGCTCGGCGCCCATGAGCTGGGACCCGCAACTGGCTGGTGATGCCGCCTCCGCTGCGACGCTCTCCCAGGTCCATGAGGGCCTCACCGCCTTCGATTCGCAGAGCCAGGTGCAGCCTGCTCTGGCGCGTTCCTGGTCGGTGGAGGAGGAGGGCCGGCGCTTGGTCTTCGAGCTCCGCCCAGGCATCACCTTCAGCGATGGCTCGCCCATCACAGGCGACGATGTGGTCGCATCGTGGCTTCGCCTGATCGACCCAGAGCGACCAAGTCCCTTGGCCAGCCTTCTGAGCGATGTGGTCGGGGCGAACGAGTACCGCAGCGGCGACGGCGCTGCGGCGGACGTGGGCTTGAGAGCCCAGGGTGACCGCGTCATCGTCGAGTTCCGGCGCCCTGCCTCGTACTTCGTGGCTGTGACCGCGTCGCCTTCGCTGGCCGTGGTGCATGCGGCCGGCTCGGGCGATCGCCCGGGCCGAGAGCTGCTGCCGGACCTGGTGGTGTCGGGTGCCTATATCCCTGTGGAGCAGACGGCCTCGGCCATCCGCCTCGAGGCCAACGAGCGTTACTGGGCCGGCGCGCCGCGACTGGGGATCATAGAGCTACTGACGGACCTCGAGGGCCAGAGCCCCGTGGCCCTTTTCGAGGGAGGCCGGGTCGATCACGTGGGCGTGAGCTCGCTGGACGCCTCCTGGATCCGTTATGAGCCTGACCTCGGGCCGCAACTGCGCCAGGTGGACGCCCTCTCCGTTGACTACTTCGGGTTCGACGCCACACAGCCACCCTTCTCCGATCGCCTGGTGCGCCGTGCATTCGCCCAGGCTGTCGATTGGGATCGGTTGGTGCGGCTGACCGAGCCCGGCACGGAGCCAGCCACATCGCTGGTGCCGGAGGGCATCATGGGCCGTGGCACGGACGACTTCTCCCCCCAGTACGATCCGGATGCTGCTCGTCAGGACCTTGCCGCGGCAGGTTTCCCGGAGGGCCGCGGCTTTCCGGCGGTGACCCTGACCAGCTCCGGCTCCGCATATGACGAGGCCGTGGCGGCGGAGCTCCAGGCAGTGCTGAGCGTCGCCGTCGACGTGGAACTCCGCCCATTCGGCCAGTACCTGGGCATCCTGGAGAGTGACCCACCCGCGTTCTGGGCCCTCTCCTGGATCGCCGACTACCCGCATCCGCACGACTTCCTGGGACTGCTCCTCCAGACCGGGTCGAGCAGCAACCAGGGCGGCTGGAGCGACGCTGGCTTCGACGACATCGTGGACGCCGCCGCGAGCACGGACGATGCCACGAGACAGGAGGAGCTGTACGCCGAGGCGCAGCGCATCGTGCAGGAGGAAGCGCCCATCATCCCCGTCAGCTACGGCGAGGGTTGGTCGCTCAGTCGCGACGGCCTGCTGGGGGCGGGCGAATCCGGGCTGGGCTTCCTCCGGCTGGCAGGACTTGCCTGGGAGGACGACAGATGAGGGGCCCGCTACGCGGGCGGAATGCGGCCGTTCTGGCCTTCGTCCTGGCCGGGCTGCTCACCGGCGCCGCCAGCACGGCGTTGGCCGGAGCCGCATCCCCTGGCGCAGACCGGGTCACTTTCGACGAGCCCAGCGCCGCCGCTCTGCTGGGCGAGCCGCTCGTCTTCCGCACCGCATTGCGCAGCGACGTCGCACCTCGCCGAGTCGAGCTCATCACCATCCCGCCGCGCGGCGGAGCGGCATCGGTGGAGGTCGCCAGCCTCGAGGATCGCGGCGGCGGCGCGTTCGAGGCGAGCGTCCAGGAGACCGGGCATGCGGTGCCCAACACCAGCTTGCGCTATCGCTTCCGCGCGGTCATGCCGGATGGCACGGCCGTGCTTGGACCCGAAGCCATGGCCACGGTGGTCGACCCCCGTTTCGAGTGGCGGACCCTGGAGGGCGCCATCATCCGCCTGCACTGGTACGAAGGCGACGAAGCTTTCGCCAGGCGGGCGTTGGAGATCGGAGAGGGCGCCATCAAGCGTGCCTCGGAGCTGCTGGGCGTCACCGAGACGGAGCCACTCGACTTCTTCATCTACGCCTCCGAGCCGGCCATGCGCGCGGCGCTGGGTCCCGGTACGCGCGAGAACGTGGGCGGCCAGGCCAACGCGTCACTCCGCACCATGTTCGGCTTGATCGAGCCCTCCGAGATCGGCTCCGAGTGGGTCGACGTGCTTGTCGAGCACGAGCTGACGCACCTGGTCTTCGACACGGCGGTACGCAACGCCTACAACGCACCTCCGCGCTGGCTGAACGAGGGCGTGGCGGTCTACCTGTCAGAGGGGTATGGGGCGTCTGACGGCGGCCTCGTCAGGACGGCGGCCGAGCGCGGCACAGTGATCCCACTCGAGGGACTGGGCGGGCTCTTTCCGACCACGCGGGACCGCTTCAACCTGGCCTACGCTGAGAGCGTCTCTGCCGTGTCCTTCTTCATCGAGACCTACGGTGAAGAGCGGCTGGTGAGCTTGATCCGCTCCTATGGCGGCGGAGTCACTGACGATCAAGCCTTTACCACGGCAACGGGCGTAGATCTGGCGGCCTTCGACGATTCCTGGCTGTCGTCGCTCGGCGCACAGGTGCCTGATCCCTTCGGTCCCCAGCCGGCGCCGCCTGGGCCACTTCCGCCAGGCTGGACCGGGGCGAGCGATCCCGTGGTGGCACCCACGCGGTCGAGCGCGCCGAGCGCCCCGGCGCCGGGTGATCCATCGCCAGGTGGCGCGACCAGCGCGCCGGCGCCACACGCGCCGTCACAGGGTGCCGGTGGTGACTCCATGGATGGCACACTGCTTCTGGCTGCGGGGGCCGTGGGAGCCGTCCTGGTCGGGATCATCATCGTCGGCGCGGTGGTGATCGCCCGAAGACGGCGCGAGGCGTGACGCCGCTGACTCCTCTGCTACCCTGACCGGCCAATGCGAGACCTCTCCCGTCGAGCCCTGGACACCGCCACGCAGCAGGGCGCCGGTTACGCCGACGTTCGCGTGGTGCGCCGTCAGGACGAGAATGTCAGCGTCAAGTCGGGTCGTGTGGAAGCTGTGTCCATGGGCGAGACCGAGGGGTTCGGGGTGCGGGTGCTGGTCGATGGAGCCTGGGGCTTCGCGTCCTCCAGCCGCCTCGATGCCGCCGAGGTCGACCGGGTAGCCGCACTGGCCGTGCGCATCGCGCGTGCCTCCGCAACGGCGCTGCGCGATCGCGTGCGACTGGACGATCGGCCACCGACCACCGGTCGCTACGAGACACCGATCGAAGAGGACCCTTTCGCGCTGCCCATCGACACCAAGATCGATCTCTTGTTGGAGGCCGATGAGCGGCTCAACGGCGTGAAGGGCATCGCTTTCACCGAGACGATGTACCACGCCCAGCGTGAGTGGAAAGCGTTCGCGGGCAGCGACGGCTCCGACCTGGAACAGGTCATCACGCACGTCGGCGCGGGTATCGAGGTCAATGCGGTCGAAGGCGACGAGATGCAGCGTCGCACCTTCCCTGACGCGGGCGGTGGCTATCAGGCGGCCGGATTCGACTACGTGCGCGGCCTGGACCTTGCGGGGCGTGCCGAGGCGCTGGCGGAGGAGGCCGTAGAGCTGCTCTCCGCCCCCCAATGTCCCCCCGGCCGTCAGACCATCGTCCTGGATCCCTCTCAACTCTATCTACAGGTCCACGAGAGCTGCGGGCATCCCACTGAGCTGGACCGGGTCTTCGGCACAGAGGCGTCCTACGCAGGCACCAGCTTCCTGACCACGGACAAGCTGGATGCCGGCTTTCGCTACGGCTCCGACCTGGTCGACATCGTCGCCGACGCCACAGCTCCCGGCGGCCTGGGCACCTTCGGCTGGGACGACGAAGGCGTCGCGGCTCGATCGGTGCCCCTGGTGAAGGAAGGCATCTTCGTGGGCTACCTCTCCAGCCGCGAGACAGCGCCGCGCATCGGCCGGGAGAGCGGGGGAGCGATGCGCGCCGATGGCTGGAATCGCCTGCCGCTCATCCGCATGACCAACATCAACCTGCTGCCCAAGCCTGGCATGAACCTGGACGAGATCATCGCGGATACGGATGAGGGGCTCTACCTCGCCTCCAATCGATCCTGGAGCATCGACGACCGACGCCTCAACTTCCAGTTCGCGACGGAGGTGGCACGCGAGATCAAGGGCGGCAAGCTCGGCCGGCTTTACAAGAACCCGACGTATACCGGGATCACCTACGAGTTCTGGCGCTCCTGCGATGCCGTGGGCGATGAACGCTCCTTGCGGATGCTGGGCACACCCAACTGCGGCAAGGGGGAGCCGGGGCAGGGCGCGCACGTGGGACACGCCGTGAGCGGTGCGCGGTTCCGCGACGTCCAGGTCGGCGTGGGCAAGTGGTGATGGGCGAGCGCCCGGAGGCGGTGCTCTCGATCGCGCGCCGCGCCCTGAGCTTCGCGGAGAAAGCGGGAGCCACGCAGTGCGAGGCGCTGGTCCAGCGCACCGATGAGCAGTTGACCCGCTTCGCCAACAGCGAGGTACATCAGAACGTCAGCGAGTCGGACACCATCGTGAACCTGCGCTTCATCGATGGTCAGCGGGTGGGCGTAGCTTCCTCGAACCGCCTGGATGACGATTCCTTGCGCCGCCTGGCGGAGACGGCCTCCGGCATCTGCCGGCTCCAGCCGGAACAGCCCGACTTCGCGGGATTGCCTGAGCCAGGCCCTGTAGCGCTGGTCAACGGAGCATTCTCCGAGGCTACGGCCGGTGCCACCCCAGAAGAACGCGCCGTCGCCGCGCGTACGGTCATCGCAGCGGCCGATGAGTCTGGCGTGCTGGCCTACGGGTCGTACCGGACGATCGCGGAGCATGTGGCCGTGGCCAACTCCCTGGGCGTCGGCGTGGAAGAGCCACGCACTCATGGCCACCTCATCGTGGTGGCCATGGGCCCGGACGGTGAAGCAGGCTACGCCGAGGATGCTGCGGTCGACCACACCGAGATCGACTCGGGCGCGCTTGGCCGCGAAGCAGCGGGCAAAGCCAAGGCCTCCCGGAAAGCGGTCGCCATCGACCCGGGTGACTACCCAGTGGTCCTGGAGGAGTACGCTGTCGTCGACCTGCTGGACATGCTCGGCTATCTGGGCTTCTCGGCCCTTGCCGTCCAGGAGGAGCGCAGCTTCTTCGAGGCGGGCAAGCGCATCGGGTCCGAGCTGGTCACGCTGCGCGACGATGCCACGGACCCAGCCGGGACGCCCGCCTCCTTCGACTATGAGGGCATAGCCAAGCAGGCCGTTACCCTGGTCGACAACGGGATCTGCCGCGAGATGGTGCACGATGCCCAGACCGCCGCACGCGCCGGCCGGCGCTCCACTGGACACGGCCTGCCCGCTCCCAATACGTACGGCCCGTTCCCACTCAATCAACTCATGGAACCTGGTGAGGCCAGCCGCGAGGAGCTCATCGGTGGTCTGGAGCGAGGCCTGCTCGTGACGCGTTTCCACTACACCAACCCTGTCCACCCCAAACTGGCCATGGTCACGGGCATGACCCGTGACGGCCTCTTCCTGGTGGAGAGTGGCGAGGTCGTGGGACCCGTACGCAACCTGCGCTTCACGCAGAGCTACCTTCAGGCGCTGGCCGGCGTGGAAGCGGTCGGGCAGCAGCGAAGGACGCTGCGCGGTTTCCTGGGCACGGTGGTGGTGCCGGCGGTGCGCATCTCCAGCTTCACGTTCACCGGTGCCACGGAGCACTGAGGGACCGACGGTTCACGTCGGTCCGACGGTCATGGACGTCCGCCTGGGCGATCGACTCGAGCTGAGCAAGGCGCACGCCTGCGGAGGACGGACCTGGCGAGTGGTGCGCCTGGGGGCGGACATCGGGCTGACCTGCGAGAGCTGCACTCGCCGCGTCCTGATGGAGCGTGCCGAGCTCGAGCACAGATTCCGGAGCTGGGTCGCTCGGGGCGAGCCGGCATGAACCGCATCGACATGAGCGCCTCCAAATGAGCGCATCGCCGCCGGGTCCAGGCGAGCCCCTCGACACCAGGGCCGACGAGACGCGGGACGATATCGACGTAGGCCAGGCCAAGCAGGTCCTCACCAACCCGAGGTTCCTGGCCCTGTTCCTCTCACAGGTCCTGACCCAGGTCGGCGGCAACATGGTGCTCTTCGCCCTGACGGTTCAGGTCTTCAGCCTGACGCGATCAAGCACCTCGGTGAGCATCCTGCTGCTGACCTTCCTGGTGCCGGCGGTCATCTTCGGAGCCGTGGCGGGCGTCTACGTCGACCGATTCGACCGGCGCATGATGCTGGTGGCGACCAACCTGCTGCGTGGTCTGGCCTTCCTGGTGCTGGTCTTCTTCGACCAGAACATCGTGGTCCTTTACCTGGTCACCATCGTGGTGGCCACCTTGACCACCTTCTTCGCACCGGCCGAAGCGGCGATGATCCCCATCGTCGTCGAGAAGCGCCAGCTCATCACAGCCAACGGTGTCTTCATCTTCGCCCTGCAGGCGTCCTTCGTGATCGGCTTCACGATCATGGGTCCGCTCTTCAGCAGCTTGCTGGGCGTCCAGCTGCTCATCCTCGTCGTGGCCGCTCTATATGGGCTGGCGGCGGCCATGTGCCTGGTGCTGCCCACGTCCGATCCGAGGGCTGCGCCCAATCGCCCTGGCGAGGCGTTCGGCGAGGCGGAGCGGGCGGTGGCCGCTACCTTCTCCCAGTTGCGCGAGGGACTCACCTACATCCGCCAGAATCGCAGCATCTCCTGGAGCCTCTCGTACCTCGCCATCACGGCCTCGCTCGTGGGCGTCATGGGCGTGCTCGGCCCGGACTTCGCGGTCAACGTGCTGGGGCTCTCCGAGGGTGGCTTCGTGATCGTCATCCTGCCCCTAGGCCTGGGGCTCGTGCTGGGCATCCTGGCCCTCAACGTGTATGGCAAGTACTTCTCCCGCCAACGTCTCATCGAAGGTGGCCTCATCGCGCTGGGCATCTCGCTTGTGATCCTAGCCCTGGCCCAGCGCATCGGCGGCCCGCTGCTGACCGGGCCTATCGTGTCGCTCCTGACTGTGGTCGTCGTGGTGGCCTTCACAGCGGGCGTTTCATACGCATTCGTGGCGGTGCCCGCCCAGACCCAGTTGCAGGAGGAGCTTCCCTCGGAAGTCCGGGGCCGGGTCTTCGGTGTGCTCAACATGCTGGTCAGCCTGGCCAGCGTGGGACCCATCGTGCTGGTCGGTCCGCTCGCCGATGCCCTCGGCACGCCTGCGGTCCTGGCCGG
>JALZLQ010000241.1 GCA_030858605.1 Chloroflexota bacterium | reverse complement strand
GCGATGGGCAGCGCTTCCTCATAGGTCGCGCCCGGACCGGCGATGAACAACTCCTCGACTTCGGACCGGATTGGTCATATTGTGGCGACTGCCTCTGCCGCTCGTCCGGTATCTGCACGAGAGAGGGCGGACGGGGAATGAACCATCCCGCCCGACTGGATCAGCGACATCCTGCCGGGCACCGGCCAGCCCAGCGCCCTGGCGGAGGCGCTCGCCTCCGTGTCGGCCGACAGCCAGGACTGGGAGACATACACGGACAACGTCGACCAGTTCTTGCTGCCCGGCCACGCCACGCTCATCGATACGGAGGACGCCTTCTTGATCGCGACCCCGATCACTGCGGATGGCGACCTCAGCTATCTGCTGGGCCTCCGCTTCGATGACGTGAACTGCAATGTCCTGGTGATCGTGAAGCGCAACTGGATCGCAGACTTCGGGGCGGAGGCGGCGCTCATCGCCCAGACGCTCGACCACACCGACTGACGGCCCAGCTTCCGTAGGCGCACGGTAGAGTTCGGGCGTCTCTGGGAGCAGGAGGATCGGTCGGTCGATGAGTGAGGAGGGCGACCTCGGCCAGGCTCAGTCGGGGCCCCCGGAAGGGCCAAGTGCCGTCCGTCGGCTGGCGCGCTCGGTCGGCGCCATCGTCATCTTCTTCCTGCTGCTGGCGCTCGTCTGGGAGGGCTTCAAGCTCGTTGGCGGCGATCCCTGGCGCTACCCGGAGGTCGGCTTCTTCCATGACCCGCCGATGCGCATCCTCCAGGCCAGCGACCGCCAACTGCCCCACCTCTGGGACATCGCTGCCTCCCTCTTCCAGCCGGTACAGCGCAACCAGGCAGAGACGCTCGGCCAGTTCCTGGTCGGGGCGGCGATATTCACCTGGCAGGAGGCGCTCATCGGATTCGTGCTGGGGGCGCTCATCGGGCTCGTCCTGGCCTCGATCTTCGTGCACTCGCGGTTGCTGGAGCGTGCCTTTGTGCCATACGTCATCGCCTCGCAGACCATCCCCATCGTGGCCCTGGCGCCGATCATCGTGGTCGGCTTCGGGCGCGGGCTGGTGGCCGTGGTGATCATCGCTACTTATCTGACCTTCTTTCCCGTGACCATCGCCGCGATGCGCGGCCTCTCGTCGCCCGATCCGCGCTCCGTGGAGCTGATGCGCTCGTACGCCGCGTCGCGCTGGGATATCTACCGCAAGGTCCGTTTGCCGGCGTCCGTGCCCTACCTATTCACGGCGCTCAAGGTCGCCGCCACGGCGAGCATCGTGGGGGCCATCATCGGGGAGGGGCCGGGCGGCGTGCCGGAGGGCCTGGGCCGCGCCATCATCAACTTCAATCAGCAGTACATCACCGGGCCGGAGAAGCTGTGGGCGACGATCTTCATCGCGGCTATGGTGGGCATCGCGTTCTATCTGATGGTCCAGATCGCCGAGTCGCTCACCCTGCGCGGGCGACGGGCGGCGCGCCCGTGATCGAGGACCGCGCGCCCGACGCAGAAGGCCGGGCACAGTCCGCCGACAGCCAGGCTCGGGCCGCCGTCAGTTTGCGCGAGGTGGGCAAGGTCTTCCCTATCCGTGGCGGAGGACGGACGGTCGCCCTCCAGGGCATCGACCTGACCATCGCGCCGACCGAATTCGTCTCGCTCATCGGTCCCTCCGGCTGCGGCAAGTCCACGTTGCTGCGGGTGATCGGCGATCTCATCGAGCCGTCCTCCGGCACGATCGAGGTCAACGGCAAGCCGGCATCGCGGGCGAGGGCCGACCGTGATTACGGCATGGTCTTCCAGGCACCGGTGCTCTTCGACTGGCGCACCGTGGAGGCGAACGTGCGCCTGCCGCTGGAGGTGATGGGCCTCGACCGGGGCCAGCGGGACAGGCGGGTGCGCGAGATGCTCGAGCTGGTCGAGCTGGGCGGGTTCGGGCGTCACTATCCGCACCAGCTCTCGGGCGGCATGCAGCAGCGCGTGGCCATCGCCCGGGCGCTTGCCTTCCAGCCTGCCCTGTTGCTCATGGACGAGCCATTCGGTGCCCTGGACGAGATGACTCGCGAGCGGCTCAATGCGGAGTTGCTGAGCATCTGGTCGCGCACCG
>JALZLQ010000240.1 GCA_030858605.1 Chloroflexota bacterium | reverse complement strand
GTCTTGACGCGCTCCGCGCCGTCAAGAACACGACCAAGGATGTCTATCAGTCGAGCGGCTGTTCCGAGTACTGATCCACAGGCCGCCTGGCAGCCCGGCTCATACCGCTTGGGGCGGCGCCTTCCCGTCCGGAGGTGGAGCCGATCGCAGGCGCGCACATGGCGCGGCCGGGAAGGACGGGCCCGGCCGCGGCCCCTCCTTGGTGCCGCAGTGTCACGTGACCCCTGCACCCACTCATGTCGGCGGGCCCGAGCGTCCCTGGGCCCGCCGGCTCCTCGTGACTCGAGCCGTCCGGCGGTGTCAAGCCCTCAAGCAGGCGTCCCGCAATCGGGACAGAATCTCGCAGCCCCCTCCAGCTGCTTGCCGCACTTGGAACAAGCCTTTGGCTGGACCGCCGCAGTTCCGCAATTCGGGCAGAACTTGGCCCCCGGAACCATGGCCGTGCCGCAGCTCGGACAGGCGCTGCCGCTTGCGGCTGGCGCAGCGGCTGCCGGCTGAGTCATCTGCGTTCCACAATTCGGGCAGAACTTCGTGCCCGCCGGCGCCTTCGTGCCGTCCGTGGGGCAGGTCGCCTGACCAGCCTCCGCCTGTGCTGAGGCCTGTGCCATGCCCTTCTGGATGGCGCCGGTGACGCCGAAGACATCTGCGATGCCCTTCCAGGCCTGCGCGGCCTGCTGGGCCTTGGCCGCTTCCACTTCCGCTGCTCGCGGCGAATCCTCGTCGCAGAAGCCGGTCGGCTCATCGAAGTCCGGGATGCACACGATCTGGCGGCAGGTGGGGCAGTCACGGAAGAACTGGCGGGTCTCATCCCACGCGCTCTGAAGTTCCTGGGGGTTCATGTCCGTGCGGTAGCGGTCGTTCTCGACCTCATTGGCCGCCGAGTTTGCCGACGATGGGGATGTTCCGCAAGAATCCGCCCAGGGCGCCGCGCTGGACGCTCTCCTTGATGGTCGTGCCGATGCTCGGGTTGCTGCGGTACTCGCGCTCGTCGCGGTCGCAATAGAAGATGGCGTACGGACCCATGCCATCGTTTGAGATGTCGTAGCGGGGCATCCGACTGGGTTCCATGTTCTCGTGTCCTCCCTCACCTGGCGTCGGGCCTTCCCACTGGTCAAGCGTCCCGAGATCACGGCCGTGATGATACGGCCGCCGGGGTGGGTCATCTGGGTAGAGTCGCACCGTGAAGCTTTCAGAGGCGGCGGTACTGATCCTGGCGGCTGGTGCTGGCGCGCGATTCGCGACTGGAGGTGGAGTGACCCTCAAGCTGCTGGCGCTCCTCGATGGGCGGCCGATCCTGGCGCACGTCCTGGACGCCGCCGCTGACTTTAGCCCAGCCGCCACCGTCGTCGTGCTGAGTGACGGACTCAGGGCTGACGAGCTCGAGGCAGGCATCGAATGGCGGGGTGAGCGGCGTGTCCATAACCCGCACCCGGAACGCGGCCTGGCCGGATCCGTCCGGATCGGACTCGAGGCGCTGGCCGACGCGACCGACCCCTCCGTGAGGTCGACCCTGATCCTGCTCGGCGACCAGCCGAAGGTCCGAACCGAGGTGATGCGAAAGCTCCTTGACGCTGCGGGGTCGCAGCCTGACCGCCTCTTCGTCGTGCCGCGCTACGGGGCGGGTGGTGGCGGCAATCCACTGCTCATCCGCCGCGAGGCCTGGTCCCTGGCCACGGAGCTGGAAGGCGACCGCGGGTTCGGGCCGCTCCTGAGGGCCCGGCCTGACATGGTGCGCTACGTCGCGGTGTCGGGCGCCAACCCGGACATCGACACCCCCGCCGACCTGGCTTCACTCAGTCGCGTTCGAGCACCAGGCCGATCCGACCGAAGGGCGGGCGCGGGTCGGTGTAGACCTTGATCCGCGGATCGTGCTCGGAGGTGTGTGACAGGTCCCAGAGCCGGTTCTCCGCCTCGAACGAGACCTCGATGAGCTGCGGCCAGCGATCGAGCATGCGCTGGCCGATCTCATTTACCAGGTGCTGGATGGAAAGGCTCACGAAGCCGTCGAACACCGTGGCCGCCAGATCGCCGACCTGCTCGGGGGCGACGTAGCGCGCCGGCTGCGGGTCGAGCGCGGCACCCCACTCCGTCTCGTTGTAGCGCCAGCCGATGTCGCAGTGGATGTAGAGCGGACGATCGGGGCGCTCCGGCAGCGTCGTGTACTCATCCCTCGCGAAGGAAGCGAAGCTTGACCCGGAGACCTTGATCATCTGAAGCCCGGCACGTCCCGAGCGGAGGTCGGAGGGCACGATCCCCCCGTCGCGGTCTCGGTCCACACCGACCGACGCGGTGGCATGGCTCCCGTGCGTCCGGTGGAACAGGACGGAACTGTCCTTGTGGTCCAGCTCCCCATCGGGCACGCGCGCTGCAGCGAAGGGCGTCTCGCGCCCGGTCATGACCAACCCTTCCATGTGTGGATATGTCTCCAGGAATCGGCGACCGATGAAGAAGAGCCAGCCTTCGAGAGTGGGACCGGTGAAGGCCATCGACTCGCGATGGATGAAGTTCTTCATCGTGTCCGTGGCCACGACCAGACGGTTGTCCCCCTCCGTGTAGGCCGGCAGGAAGCCCTCGCCGAGGACGCGCACGTCGATCTCAGCCGCGAGGAGGATGTTCTCTCGCCCCGTGAAGGGAGACTCGGGGATGGGCGTCACGCCACGCAACGGCGTCGCGTAAGTTCGATACGTGGAGACAGCCGCCTTGCCGTAGTGGATCTCCGACCTCACGCGGCCTCCTCCGCAGCTACCAGCCGCGCCAGTCGGTCGCGGGCGATGCTGACCACGTCGTTCAGGCCACGCTGCTTCTCCTCCTCGCGGTCAGCGGAGAGGTGCCTTTCCATGAGTCGAACGATCTCCGCGGGGGACCGGCCCGCGACATGGATCACGAAGCGGAAGCCGAACCGTGCCTCGTACGCCGCGTTGAGTCCCTCCAGGTCGATGACCAGCTGCTGCCGGGATGCTTCTTCATCGGCGGTGCCGGCCAGCCCCCGAGTCACGCGGCCGT
>JALZLQ010000236.1 GCA_030858605.1 Chloroflexota bacterium | reverse complement strand
ACCGTGCCCGTCTCACCGAGCTGGCCGCGCGAGGGATCCTGGCGGCGGACCTCGGGACGGCTCCGCTGTTCGTCCTCGCCGCGCGCGCCGCCGCCGGTGAGCGGCCCGCTGGTGGGCACATCCGTGCGGCCGCCATCCTCTGTATCGACCAGCTCGCCCCGGACGATGAGCCACCGGCCGGCGACGCCCTTCCGGACCGCCTCCTGAGGGTCGCCCTCGACGCCCTGACCGCCACGCCGGATCCCTGAAGAGGCGTCTCTGACCTCGCTAACCACCCAGCTCGATGCCGGCCCCGGAGAGTACGGCCAGGATCCGCCCGCGGAGGTCACCGGCGGCATCCCATCGGTCGCTGGCAGCCACCGAGCCGACCACCTTGAGGATCACTCCGGCACCTGAGATCGACTTGACCCGGTCGACCTTGGGGGCAGAGAGCATCTTCCGCTTCCAGCGCGGGTCCGCGGCCATCGCCACCCCCGCGCCGTCGATGAGTGCGGTGGCCTCATCGACTTGCGCCGGATCCCGGATGGGGATATCGACCACGACGCGCGCCCACACCCGCGTCAGGTTGGAGGCCACGCCGATCAGGCCGTTGGGCACGACATGCACGGTGCCATCGAAGTCCCGCAACACCGTGCGGCGCAACCCCAGGTCCTCGACGGTGCCCGTGACATCGGCGATGGTCACGATGTCGCCCCGACCGTAGTGGTTCTCGGCCAGGATGAATGCGCCGGCCACGATGTCCTTGACCAGACCCTGCGCTCCGAGCGCCACGCCCAGGCCGACCAGTCCAAGGCCGGCGATGGCCGGACCCAGATCGACATCGAATAAGCCCAACACAGCCATGACCGCGATGCCCAGGATCACCACGCGCGCCAGGTTCCCGCCCAGGGCCTGGAGGGTATAGCGGCGCTTCTCGAATTCCACCACGGAGAGCTGCCCGCGGGTGTCGTCGTCCTGCGGCCGGGTGAGCGCCCGGTCCACCACGCCGTCCACGAGGCGCTGGGTCACACGCAGCGCGATGACCGTGATGACGAAGACCACCAGGAGCCAGAACGCCAGCCGCACGATCTCGGGCGGGTCAAGGCGCGCGAACAGCGTGTCCAGGTCCATCGCGCGCTAGCCTAGCGCCGCGCCAGGGTCAGCCGCGCCACGTGAGCGCGTCGAGGGCGACCGATCAGCCGCCGAAGCCCCGAGCGGCGCCGCCGGTGGTGGTTCGAGCGGCGCGCGCCTCCAGGGCGGCCGTCAGTGACCCCTCGAAGGCGGTCACGGCCCGATCGATCAGGTCGCCGTCGGCGTGAGCCTCGCACATGAACCAGGGCTCGCGTGAGTCGGGTTCGGGCATCGCACCGCGCGCCATCATGCCCACCGCGATCTCGTCGTAGAGCTCGTGGTCGGTGGCCGCCCAGCCACGGTAATCGTCGGGCAGCACGTCCGTGAACATGACCCCGAACATATGGGGTGTACCCGTGAAGACATAGGCCAGGCCGGTCCGGTCGAGTACCTGGCGAAGACCTTCCTGGGTCCGCTCGCCATTGCGCCGCACGGTAGCCAGGGCATCCGTGTCGCGCAGGATGCGCAGCACCTGCACGGCCGCGGCCGCCGCCACGCGATTTCCGGCGTACGTGCCGCCGTGGCTGACGTGCTCGGGCAGCATGCTCATCACATCACGCCGTCCACCGAAAGCCGCTGCCGGGTAGCCGTTGCCCATGGCCTTGGCGTAGGTGGCCAGGTCGGGCGTGATGTCAAAGTGCTCCGCGGCGCCGCCCAGGGCGAAGCGGAAGCCGGTCTTGACCTCGTCGAAGATGAGCAGCGCCCCGAACTCCTGGGTCAGGGCCCGGACGCCCGCCAGGAAGCCCTCGCGCGGCAGGATGCCCTGCGCGTTTCCCAGGACTGGCTCGATGATCACGGCCGCGATGTCCTCACCTTCGCGCTCGAAGACTCGCCGCAGCGTGTCCAGGTCGTTGTAGGGCACCGGGATGACGGTCTCCGTGATGGCCGCCGGGATGCCGCGTCCCCAGGCCAGGCGCACGGGGTTGTCGCGATCGCCCAGGTCGCCCACGTCGTTGGGCAGCACGCTGATCAGCGCGTAGTCGTGCACCCCGTGGTACTGGCCCTCGAACTTGATGATCTTGTCGCGGCCGGTGAAGCCGCGCGCGACGCGCATGGCGTGCATCGTGGCTTCCGTGCCCGAGACGGTCAGGCGCGCCATGTCGCAGAAGGTCAGCTCGCAGATGAGCTCGCAAGCCTGCACCTCGTCCTCGCTGGTGAGCGAGAAGCTGACGCCACGGCGCATGCGCTCGTTGACGTAGTCGTCCACGCGGGGGTCGCCGTGTCCCAGGATGACCGGGCCGTAGCCCATGCGCAGATCCACGAACTCATTGCCGTCAAGGTCCCAGAGGCGGCCGCCCTGGCCCCGGTCGACGTAGACGGTGTCCTCGCCCCAGGCACGGAAGTTGGAGTCGGCGCCGCCCGGCAGGGTCTGCTCGGCACGCTGGTACATGAGCAGTTGACGCTCTCTCGTGAGG
>JALZLQ010000206.1 GCA_030858605.1 Chloroflexota bacterium | reverse complement strand
ATGACGCGCAGCGCTACACGATCGACTGTTCGCCCAGTGGGACGGCCGGTACCATCTGGGGCACCACCTTCTACACCGACGACTCGTCCATCTGCACGGCCGCCGTGCACCGAGGCGACATAACGCTCGCCTCGGGCGGCACCGTGACCTACGAGATCGCGCCCGGGCAGGACAGCTACGAGGGCACGGAGCAGAACGGCATCATCAGCCGCGACTGGGGTACGTGGGCTGGCTCCTTCGTCATCGTCATCGACTAGCGGTCGCGGAGAGCTGGCCGGCGACCTGACGCTCGGCAGGCAAGTGACGCTCGGCCGGCAGCAGCGCGCCAGAGGCATCCGCCACAGGCGAGCCATGGGCGCCAGGCGAACCGAGAGCCTACACTTGGCGCCGTGACCTTCGATCAGTTCGGCGAGTACAAGCGACAGCTTCCTGACCGCGATCCCGGCGAGACTGAGGACTGGACCGACTCGCTCGATTCGGTAGTCGACACGGCTGGCCCGGACCGCGCCAGGTTCATCCTCTACCGCCTGCTGAAGCGGGCGCGCCAGCGCAACATCGGTCTGCCGGCGCTGACCCAGACGCGCTACATCAACACGATCTCGCCGGAGCAGGAGCCGCCCTTCCCCGGCGACGAGGAGATGGAGCTGCGCATCCGGCGCATGGTGCGCTGGAACGCCGTTGCCATGGTCCTGCGTGGCAACACCATGTCGGCGGGCATCGGCGGTCACCTGGCCACGTACGCCTCCGCGGCCACGCTCTACGAGGTCGGCTTCAACCACTTCTTCCGCGGCAAGGACGCCACGGGAATGGGCGACCACGTCTATTTCCAGGGTCACGCTGCGCCGGGCATCTACGCCCGCGCCTTCCTGGAGGGCCGCCTCAGCGAGGAGCAACTGGACAACTTCCGCCAAGAAGTCTCTGGGAAGGGCCTCAGCTCGTACCCGCACCCCCGCCTGATGCCCGATTTCTGGGAGTTTCCCACGGTGTCGATGGGCCTGGGTCCCCTCTCGGCCATCTACCAGGCGCGCTTCAACCGATATCTGCACGCCCGCGGCATAAAGGACACCAGCCACAACCACGTGTGGGCCTACCTGGGTGACGGCGAGACGGATGAACCGGAGTCACTGGGCTCGATCTCCATCGCAGCTCGCGAGGGACTGGACAACCTGACCTTCGTCATCAACTGCAACCTTCAGCGTCTGGACGGCCCGGTGCGAGGCAACGGCAAGATCATCCAGGAGCTGGAGTCCATCTTCCGCGGCGCGGGCTGGAACGTCATCAAGGTCATCTGGGCGCGCGAGTGGGACGAGCTGCTGGCCAAGGACGTCGATGGCGTGCTGGTCAACCGCATGGGCGAGATCCTGGACGGCGATTCGCAGAAGTACTCCGTTGAGACGGGCGGGTACATCCGCGACCACTTCTTCGGGGGCGATGCGCGCCTGACCGCGCTGGTCGCGGACAAGAGCGATGACGAACTCAAGGCGCTGCGGCGGGGCGGCCATGACTACCGCAAGGTCTACGCCGCGTATCGCTCCGCCCTGGATCACCGCGGCAGCCCAACGGTGATCCTGGCCCAGACCGTCAAGGGCTGGACCCTGGGCTCGGCGGTCGAGGCGCGCAACATCACCCACCAGGCCAAGAAGCTCACCGAACAGGAGCTCAAGGTCTTCCGCGATCGCCTCCAGTTACCCATCGCCGACGCGAAACTGAAGGACGCGCCGTACTACCATCCGGGACCGGACTCGCCGGAGATCCGTTACGTGCAGGAGCGCCGCGCGTCTCTGGGCGGCCCTATCCCCAGGCGCGTCGTGCTGGCCAAGACCTTCGAGCTGCCCGGGGATGCCGTTTACGGCGAGTTCATGAAGGGTTCCGGTGCCCAGGAGGCATCGACCACGATGGCCTTCGCCAAGCTCCTGCGCAACCTGCTGCGCGACAAGCACATCGGCCGCCGCATCGTGCCCATCATCCCGGACGAGGCGCGCACCTTCGGCATGGACCCGCTCTTCAAGGAGGTCGGCATCTACTCTGCGCTGGGCCAGCTGTACGACCCGGTCGACTCCAACCTGCTGCTCTCCTACCGGGAGGCCAAGGACGGCCAGGTGCTGGAGGAGGGCATCACCGAGGCGGGGTCGGCCGCTTCCTTCCAGGCAGCCGGCACGAGCTACGCCACCCATGCCGAGCCGATGATCCCCTTCTACATCTTCTATTCGATGTTCGGCTTCCAGAGAACGGGCGACATGTTCTGGCAGTTCGCCGACGCACGGGGACGCGGCTTCCTGCTGGGTGCCACGGCCGGGCGCACGACGCTCAACGGGGAAGGGCTCCAGCATGAGGATGGGCACAGCCCGCTGCTGGCGTCGGTCATCCCCAACATCCGCATCTACGATCCGGCCTTCGCGTACGAGACAGCGGTCGTGGTGCGCGACGGCATCGGCCGCATGTTCGGGGAGAGCCCGGAGGATGTCTTCTATTACCTGACGCTCTACAACGAGAACCTGCGCATGCCCGAACGGCCGGAGGGGCTCTCCGACGAGGACATCCTGGGCGGCCTCTACCGCTTCCGTGCGTCTCCGCAGGTGGGTGAGGATGGGGCGGCGGCCCCGACGGCCACCATCCTGGGCAGCGGCTCGATCATGAAGCAGGCCCTGGACGCACAGACGCTGCTGGCGGAGCGCTTCGGCGTCGCCGCGGAGGTCTGGAGCGCCACGTCCTACCAGTTGCTGCGCAACGAGGCGCTGGAGGTGGAGCGCTGGAACCGCCTGCACCCGGGAGAGGAGCCGCGCGTGCCCGCGGTGTCCCGCTCGCTGAGCGAGCCTGGCGGCCGCGGCCCCATCGTGGCCGTGAGCGACTACCTGCGGGCCTGGCCCGACCTCATCTCACGCTGGGTTCCGGGCGGCTCATGGCGCTCCCTGGGCACGGACGGCTTCGGTCGCAGCGACACGCGGGAGGCGCTACGCCGCTTCTTCGAGGTCGACGCGGAGTCAGTGGCCATGGCCGTCATGGCCGAGCTTGCACGCTGCGGCCGCATCGAGCCGGAGCGCGCCGCGGCGGCTGCCCAGGAACTGGGCCTCGACCCAGAAGCGCCTTTCTCTCTGACGCACTGAGCCGGCCTCAGCCGCCGCCTGGTCGCTCAGCTGCGACACTTCCGCGATGCGTACCGCCTCCCTCAGCATGCGACTGGCTCCAAGACTGTTCCTGCTCGCGCTCGTCACGGCAGGTTGTTCCGGCGACGACGTCGCAGCTCCGCCATCGAGGGGCGCCGCGACGCCCGCGACCGTCGTGCCCGGGCCACGCCTTGAGTACGCGCTCGAGCCGTTCGCAGAGGGACTTGCAAGCCCGACATTCGTTACGCACGCGGGCGACGGTTCGGGACTGCTCTACGTGGTGGAGCAGGCGGGCCGCATCCGGACCGTCGACACTGAGGGGACGGTCGGTGAGATGCCTTTCCTGGACCTGTCCGAGCGGGTCGTGGCTGGTGGCGAGCAGGGGCTCCTCGGTTTGGCCTTCCACCCCGGCTACCCGGACGACGAACGCTTCTATGTGATGTACACGGCGGCCGAAGATGGCGCCAATACCGTCTCTGAGTTTCGAGCCACGGACGGCGCTGCGGAGCCCGCCTCCGAGCGCATCCTCCTGGCCATCCCGGACTTCGCCGTCAACCACAACGGCGGCATGGTCGCCTTTGGGCCGGACGGCTACCTCCACGTCGGTACCGGCGACGGCGGTGGTGGCGGCGATCCGCAGGGCAACGGCCAGGACCCCTTCGCCCTCCTGGGCAAGATCCTGCGCATCGACGTGGACGGTGAGGCGGCCGGCGGATCGCCCTACGCCATCCCGGCCGACAACCCCTTCGTCGACGGTGCAGCGGCCGCGCCCGAGGTATGGGCTCTCGGCCTGCGCAATCCCTGGCGCTTCACCTTCGACGCCGAGACGGGCGACATGTGGATCGCCGATGTCGGGCAGAGCCAGTGGGAGGAGGTCAACGCCGAGCCGTCGGGACAGGGTGGTCGGAACTACGGCTGGAACATCATGGAAGGACCCGACTGCTTCGAGGCCGACACTTGCGACCAGGCGGGCTTGACCCTGCCGGTGATGGCCTATGAGCACGGATCGGGCGACTGCACAGTGGTTGGTGGCTATGTGTACCGTGGCGAGGCGTTCCCGGAGATGCAGGGCACCTACTTCTACGGCGACTACTGCAGCGGTCTGATCTGGAACCTGGACGCGGCGGCGGCCACGTCCGCCGGCAGCGCGGAAGGCGGCAGCCCACTGCGAGCAGGGATCCTGCTTTCATCGTTCGGGGAGGACGAGGAGGGCGAGCTCTACGCGGTGGATCTGGGCGGGGCCATCTATCGATTGGTCGCCGACCCCGCCTAGCACGGCGACTTCCGGCACAGGTGGGAAGCTGATCTCGGCGCGGCTGAGCCCCTCGCTGCTCGTTGACGCCGTCGCCCGTACCATGGGCGCCATGCCTCGCTTGACCCTGTCGACCTTCGCGCTCTGCGTGCTTCTCGTGGCTGCCGCCTGCGAGGGGCCGACCGCGACCGGCATTCCGACCATCGGTGGCACGCCCGCTGCGACATCACCCGCACCCGTCGTATCTCCGCCGAACAGCACGGAGCCGTCGGTCAGCCCGGGGGCTTCGATCCCCTCCGACGCGCCGGGGTCCGTCGACCCAGGGAGTCCTCCGCCCTCGAGTGAACCCAGCGGTGGACCGACCGACCAGCCGGCCACCGGTTTCGACCCGCGCCGGGTGCGGCTCGCCCTGGAGGAGGTCGTCACCGGCCTCGACGCACCGGTGGCCGTGACCCACGCGGGCGATGGCACGGGCTCCCTCTACGTGGTCGAACGCGCCGGCCTCATCCGCGTGCTGGCAGCCGATGGCTCCCTGGCGAACGAGCCGCTGTTGGACATCCGCGACCGGGTCGACACGCAGGGTGAGCGCGGGCTCCATTGGGTCGTCTTTCACCCCGAGTTCGAGTCGAACCGGCGCTTCTTCGTCCACTGGACCGACGGCAGCGACCGCTCGTTCATCCAGGAGTACACCGCGGAAGGGCAGGGCACCGTGCCGAGCGACTCGGCTCGGACCATCCTGCGCACCGACAGTTCCTTCTGGAATCACAAGGGCGGCTGGATGGACTTCGGTCCGGACGGCATGCTCTACATCGGGGTGGGCGACGGAGGCGGCGACACGCCCGGAGACCCGTTCGGCAATGGCCAGAAGCGGAACGAGCTGTTCGGCAACATCCTGCGCATCGACGTGGACGGCGAGGCGCCCTACGCGGTCCCCTCGGACAACCCTTACGCCGGTGCCGGCGATGGCCCCCGCCCGGAGATCTGGGCCTACGGGCTGCGCAACCCGTGGCGGGCCAGCTTCGACCGCGAGACCGGCGCGCTGTGGATCGGCGATGTGGGCCAGGACACCGCGGAGGAGATCAACGTCATCCCGGCGGGGGAGGGCGGTCTCAACTTCGGCTGGTCGGACACGGAGGGCTACGACTGCCACCTGGAGCCCGACTGCGACCCGACCGACTTCGTCTTGCCGGTGACGACCTACGGAACGAGAGACGAGGGCTGCGCCATCACCGGCGGCTACGTCTATCGCGGCGAGGCGAGCGCGGCGCTCACGGGCGGCTATCTCTTCACTGACTACTGCAGCGGCACCATCTGGGCCCTGGATGCGGCCACCGGCCTGGAGACAGGACGGGCTGAGTACACCAGGTTGCTGCGTACCGAACATCTAGGCGTCTCGATGGGCGAGGACGAGGCGGGCGAACTCTACCTGGTCGACTTCGCCGGGAGCATCCACCGCATAACCGCCACCGAGAGGTAGCCAGAGTCCGCGCCTCATCTAGGATGACGCGATGTCCGCCATCACCGAACGCTACGACCGCGATGCGCGCCTATACGAGCGGTGGTGGGCCCCGGTCCTGGCGCCAGCCGCGGCGAAGCTGCTCGATCGATGCGAAGTCACCGTCCAGGACGCGATCAGGCGGCGGGGCTCGGTGCGCATCCTGGACATCGGGACAGGCACTGGCGCGTTGGCCATCGACGCCGTGCATCGCTGGCCCGCCACGCAGATCGTCGCGACCGATGCCTCCGAGGGGATGCTCCAGGTCGCCCGCCGCCGGGCGGATGAGGCATCAGCCACGGCCTCCCCGGACACCCCGGGCGCACCGGGCGCACCGAGCACACCGATCCGCTGGCTGGCTGCCCCGGCCGATGCCTTGGGCCTGCCCGACGCATCGATCGACCTTGCCGTCTCCTCGTTCGTCTTCCAGCTCGTACCGGACCGTGCCGCGGCTTACCGCGAGGTCCTACGCGTGCTGCGACCCGGCGGCCGCCTCTGCCTCGTCACGTGGCTGGCCGGTCGCGAGGTGTTCCAGGCGGCGGACGAGTTTGACGAGGCTGTCTTCGACCTGGCCATCGACGAAGAGGACGAGGGCGATGATCCGCGGGCAGGCGACTTCCGCTCTCCGACGTCCTCCATCCGCGAGCTACGGCGGGCAGGATTCCGCAGCGTCAGCGCGGAGATCGACCGCCTCGACCAGCTCTGGACGGCCGCGTCCTTCCTCGACTACAAGCTCGGATACGACGAACTGGCCCTGGTCAACGACATCGGTCCCGACACGGCCGAGAAGCTTCGCGCACGGGCGTCCGAGCGATTGGCAGCCCTTGCGCCTGAGGCATTCCACTGGCGGCCACCCATCGTCTATCTCCAGGGCAAGCGCGCCGGCGGCTGAGAGATTCAGGCTGCGGCTGATACCCCGACGCCTGGTCGGCAGGACTTGCAGGGTCGATAGCCGTCCTCCGTCGCGCCCTGCCAAGAGCGGAACCAGGTCCGGTGCTCGGGGCTGATGCGCCGGGCGTTGTGGCAGGTCGGGAAGCAGAAGATGTGCGTCGTGTCGCTGCCCATGAAGCGCACGCCGCGTGAGGCCAGTCTCTCCAGCTCGTCTGGGTCCAGCCCTTCGGAGGCCAGCACGGCCCGCTTCGCGGACGGGCCACCCGCGCCGTATTGCCCGATGCGTCCGTCGCTCCGAACGACGCGATGGCAGGGGATGACGAAGGGGATGGGGTTGTGTGCCAGCGCCGTGCCCACCGCCCGCTGCGCGCGAGGATGGCCGATCTGTTCCGCTACCCAGGCGTACGGCCGGACCTCGCCGTAGGGGATCTCCATCGTCTTGGCCAGCACGCGCCGCTGGAACTCGTTCAGGCTGGAAAGGTCGACCGGTAGATCACGCACCCGCTCGCCGTTGATGCGCTTGAGGACGGCGCGCGCCATCCTGACCGGAACGGCGTCCACCCGTCGAACGAGCCGTCCGGTCCGCGCCTGATACTCCTCTTCGAAACTGCCCGGATCGTCCGCGCGTTCGATAGCGCTGATACCGTCGCGGCCCCAGGCCACGATAAGCGGCCAGATCGGCCCTGCCATCTCGGCGTACGAATCGCTCCCATCGGCCGTTGCCTGAACGGTCGCGGAGAGGATCCGCTCGCCCACTTCCTCGGGGCAGGTCTCGCGCAGGTCGCGCAGACCAGACACCATGGAGCGTGCCACTGCGAGACGAGCAGAGACGCTCGTCGCCGGAGGTGTCCTCGTTGGGGTGTTCGTCGCCCGAGTAGTCTTTGCCTGGGGGTTCGTCGCCGGAGACTTCCGCTGCTGCGTGCTCACCGTGCCATCACCTTACGTTCGATCCTGATGGGTCCGAGCTGCTCCGTCCGTCCCCATGCCGGCGAGATACGCCTGATCCGCCCTGGCCCGGGGTCCTTCTCCTGTACTGCGTCTGCCCCCTCCGCCTCATAGGCACGGCGCAGGCGAGCGAGGCCTCTGTGCACGTCCGACTTGACCGTCCCGATGGGCTTGTCGAGTGCCTCCGCGATCTCGGGATAGGAGAGGCCCTCCACGTGCCGCAGCTCCACCGCGGCCCGGTGATGCGCGGGCAGCGTCGCCAGCAGGCCCCGCCAGCGTTGGGCCGATTCGCGCCGTTCCGCTTGTCGCTCCGGGCTGGCCGTTCCTTCATCCGGAGGTTCCGGGATCGCGGCCAGGTCGGCGGTCTCAGGTCGCCGGGACCGGGCTCTGTTCCTGGCCAGATTCAGGGTGATGCTGGCCAGCCAGCCGCGGATCCGCAACGTCTCTCGGCGCTCAGGTGGATAGTCCAGCAGCGCGCGGTACGCGCGGATGAAGGTTTCCTGCGTGAGGTCCTCAGCGTCTTCTCGGGCCGGTGTCCAACGCCGAGCCACGCCGTACACGAGGTCGCGGTGATGGGCCACCAGTGACGGGAAGGCGGTCATCACGTCAGCGGCCAGCGCCGCGGGGCATTCGGTGCACACAGGTCCTATAACCCCTCCACGCGGCTGATGGTTGCACATCGTGGGGCGCGGACGCGTGGGCGCGGCTCTCTCGCCACGACGCACTCTTGGGCGCGGCAAAGATCAAGGTCAAGATCGACCGACGCGCTGACGGCACTATCGTCCCGAAGCACCCTTCTGGTGCCCACCGGCCGTTCCCGGCTGCGTGCAGGGGCTGTGGAGGTCCCCAGCGGGCGTGGATCCGCGACTTTCACGCTCGAGCTGGCTCGGGTCCGACGCTCCTGGGCCGTTGTCGGAGCCGGATCCTCAGGCACTGCAGCGTTCGGTGGCTTTTCTACGATAGTGCCGCCAGGCGGTGGCTCGATACGCCCGACCCACGCGGCCCTCACCTCCACGCCCGGCTCGATCATCGGCCGTTACGCTCGGCCAGGAACACTCGCCCGGCCCCTCGGCCACGCCCCGCCTCTCAGCCTAGGAGGAAGCCCCGTCCGAGCGGGTCACGGTCGTCCACGATCAGCGACGGATAGCCAGTCACGAAGGCGCGTCCCTCGATGCTCGTCTCAACGGCCTCCTGCTGCGCGATCCACGTGCGGCCACCCAGCCGAGCCCGGAAGGACTGGCCCGTGATGCCGGTATTGATCAGCTCCGCGCCCTCGTCGAGCGTCCCGCGCGACCAAGCCTGGGCGAGCAGCGCGCTCGTGCCGGAGCCACAGGGCGAGCGGTCGACCTCCCCCGCGGCGAAGACCGTGAGGTTGCGCATGCTCGATGTCTCGCCATCCGCCGAGCCGCGCTCCACGATGATCGTTCCGTAGACGAAGCCCAGGTCTGGGTCAGTGGGGTGTTCCGGCCGATGGTCGCGGCGCAGGACATCGGTGATGGCTGTGCCCGCCCGCGTGAGTCGGTCGATCTCCTCAGGTACGACTCGAAGCCCCAGGTCGGCCGCATCGACGATGCCGTAGTAGGCACCCCCGAAGCCGACGTCCACGCGCAGGGTCCCTTCGTCACGCGCTCGGCCCGAAAGCTCGATGCCTTCCGGTCGCACCTCGATGTCACGCGCGGCGAGGTAGGAGGGCACGTTCGAGAAGCGCACATGGTCCACCTCGGGACCGCCCCATCCCGCGGCGGTCACATGTGCTCGCGCGGTGACCAGTCCGGCCGGCGTCTCGAAGCGGATGGTCGTCTCAGGCAGGGTGACCGGGTAGAGGCGCTCCTCCACGAGTGCCGTCGCGATGGCGATGACGCCATGGCCGCACAT
>JALZLQ010000288.1 GCA_030858605.1 Chloroflexota bacterium | reverse complement strand
CCCTTGAGGTCCTCGATGCCGGCTGCGCCGGTGATGGCGTTTGGCGTCAGCGCCAGGATGGCCTGGTTGGCGTCTAGGTACGTCTCGCTGAAATCAACGGCTTCAGCCCGACGCGGCCGGATGGAGATCTGCGCCAGGTGGAAGTCGAAGGGCTTGGGCCCAGGGGCGAAGGCCAGCTCGAACTGGACGTTCTGGACCCAGTCCACGGTCTCCTGGGAGAAGCCGAGCGCCTCGGCAACGGCGTACGCCACCGCACCCTCGTAGCCCTCGCCGGAGTAGGGATCGCTGAGCTCCCATCCAGAGCCGCCCTCCGGTTCACCGGGGTACTGGGTGTCGGGATCACCGCCCCACCAGGGCGGATAGGCCGGGTTATCCGTGCTCAGCGTCAGCCGCCCGGCGTTCTTCAAGCCAACCAGGTTGGCGGCCCGGCACTCATCGCTGACTGCGGCCTGCGTGGGGGAAGGCTCGGCAGTGGGCTCGGCAGTGGGCTCGTCGGTCGGCTCGTCGGTGGGCTCCGGCTCAGCTGTGCCCGCTGTGGTCGGGGAAGCCGTGGGCGGTAGCGGGGTCGGGCTGGCGGTGCCCGCCGAGCATCCGGTGAGCAGTGTCATGGCCAGGACCAACGTCGTGACGGGGCGTCTGGTGAACATCCTCGCGTATTCCTCCTCTGGGACCGGTTCGGTCTCTCCGGATCCGTACCGGGTCTCGAACGTCTTCGGTCGCACATTCTGCGATACGCGCGCCTTCATCGCCACCGACCTCGATGTTTATAGTCGGCGGATGATGAGATCTCTCAGCCGGCACGTCCTGGCGGCGCCGAACGCCGATGAGCTGGGCTGACGTCCAGGTGGCGTTCATCCTGGGCCTGGACATCGGCGGCACCAAGCTGGCGGCGGGCCTGGCCGCCGACGACGGCCGGCTTCTGTCGCGCGAGGTGATACCCGCGCAGACCGAAGAAGGCGCCGAGGCCATCATCGCACGGCTGCTGGCCATGGCTCGCAAGGTGATCGACGCTTCCGGCGCGCCGCCCTCTGCCATCGCGGCCACCGGTGTCTCCTGCGGTGGACCCCTGGACATCCGCACGGGTATCGTGCGGGAGCCGACCAACCTGCCCGGCTGGGTCGACGTGCCGCTGGTCGCCCGGCTGGCGAACGGCTTGGCAGGACTCCTGGGCGACGGGCCGCTGTTCCTGGAGAACGACGCCAACGCGGCGGCCATGGCCGAGCACCGCTACGGCGCCGGACGCGGCGTGGCCAACCTGGTCTACCTGACCATCTCCACCGGTATCGGCGGCGGCGTGATCATCGAGGATCGCGTGATCGAGGGAGAGAGCGGCAACGCGGCGGAGATCGGCCACATGTCGATGGCCCACGATGGGTGGCCCTGCCCCTGTGGCAGTCGCGGTTGCCTGGAGGCACTCGCCTCGGGCACGAATATCGCGCGTCGGGCTCGCGAGCGGATGGCTGGCGGGGAGCGCTCCAGCCTGGCCGGCCTGATGACCGTGGCGCCGGATACCATCACTGCCCGCGAAGTGGCCGCAGCCGCACGGGCTGGTGATGCGCTGGCCTGTGCGGTGTGGGACGAGACGGTCGCCGTGCTGGGAGCGGCCGTGGGCAGCATCATCAACATCTTCAACCCGCGGCTCGTCATCCTGGGCGGCGGCGTGACGGCCGTCGGCGACCAGCTCATCGCCCCGGTCCGCCGTATCGCGCTGGAGCGAGCGTTTCCCTCCATGGCCGCCGAGGCCGACGTGGTCATCGGTCAGCTGGGGGCTGACATAGGCATCATGGGCGCGGTCGCCGCAGCACAGTCACGGCTCGCGAACCGTGACGCTCATCTCGCGAACCGGGACGCTCGTCCCACGACCTCATGAACGACTTCGCCCTCGACCTTCGCAGGCGATCGCGAGCCGCGCCTCGCTAGCTGACTGCAAGACCGTAGCAAGGGGGCCGACCCTCGCCTGTACTGCGGCGACGGCGCACGCGCTATAAGGTTCGATCGCCAACGTGCCACGCCGCCAACGTTGCGCGGCCCCGACCCTAACCGAGGCATCTCTATGACCGCGTTCCGTCCAACCGCCCTGGTCGCGATCGGACTCTCTCTCGTGCTGGCAGGCTGTGCCGGGGAGAGCGCCGACTGGACCGCCCCACCTGCTGCCTCCGGCAGCCCCTCGGCCTCCGGCAGCCCCTCGGCTTCGGGCAGCCCCTCGGCTTCGGGCAGCCCCTCGGCTTCGGGCAGCCCCGCGGCTTCGGGCAGCCCCTCGG
>JALZLQ010000195.1 GCA_030858605.1 Chloroflexota bacterium | reverse complement strand
GCTTCGACCCGGCCACTCCCGACGGCGCGGCCATCCCGCCCGATCTGCGCACCGGTCGCGAGGCGGGCTCCTTGATCCATCCGGGACTTCCCGCCGGCACCCAGGTCATCACCCCGGCCGTGGACGTCGCACGAGCCGAACACATCGCGGCCATCGCCACAGCGGCAGGCGTGCTGCGGCCTCCGTTCGGCCCGACGCTGGGAGCGGCGATGACCCACCCAACGGCCGCCGGGACGGCTGCTTGATGGCCGCCATCGCGCAGGCCGGCTCGGCCCGCAGCCAGACACTGGAGGTGCGCGCCACCCGCGACCGCGAGTCCCTGCGCGAATTCCTCGAAGGGGACCGGCTCTTCGCCGCGTACGCCATCTGCGACCTCGAGGAGCGCGAGTTCCCCAGGACGCGCTGGGGTATCGCCATGGACCGCGGCCAGGTCGTCTCTGTCGTGCTGGAGTACTCCGGTCTGTCTCCCCAGCCGCTCTTCGTGATGGGCGACGAGGAGGGTGTAACGGCCATCTTGGAGGACGTCATCCGCCCTCGAGTGGCGTATCTCGCCGGACTGTCGCACTCGCTACCGGCGGTGGAGCGCGTCTATCGCATCGAATCCGGCCCGCCCATGGTGCGCATGTGGGTCGATCGAGCGACATTCGTGCCCGCCCCGCTGGTCGCCGCGCGCCTGATGCCAGCTGAGATCGGCGACCTCAACAGGCTCTATGACCTGGGCTTCTCATCGTGGCTGCCCGCTGATGCCATCCGCCACGGCGTGTACTACGGCATCCGGGAGAACGGACGGCTGATCGCGGCGGCGGGGACGCATGTCATCGGCCGGGAGGCGCGACTCGGCGTGGTGGGCAACGTGCTGACGCACCGCGACCACCGCAGCCAGGGCTACGCCAAGCTGACCACGGGTGCCGTGACCGCGGAGCTGTTGCGCACCTGCGATCAGGTGGTGCTCAACGTCCGCTCCGACAATCCCCCCGCGCTGGCCGCTTACCGAGCGCTGGGATACCAGGAGCACGCCCGCTTCGAGGAGCGCATCGTGCGGCGTCGCGGAGCGCTCTGGGATAGCATCACCCAGCCATTCCGGCGCTGGTTACCCCACAAGAAGGAGTCCTGAGTGACCCAGATCTCGTTCGCCCCCGAGCAGATGCAGCATACCTCCGGTGACGCCGCCAACGGCCAGACCGCTTCTCTTCCTCCGCATGACGTCATCGACCTCGGCCTGGCCGCCGAAGGGGTCCGCCGCATCGAATGGGCCGAACGGGAGATGCCCGTCCTCCGGCTCATCCGGGAGCGCTTCGAGCGCGAGCGACCGCTCCAAGGCCTGCGCGTGGGCGCCTGCCTGCACGTCACGACCGAGACGGCCAACCTGATGCGAACGCTCAAGGCCGGTGGCGCACAGGTATCGCTGTGCGCCTCCAACCCGCTCTCCACCAAGGACGATGTGGCCGCGGCACTGGTGGCCGAGTACGGCATCAGCACCTATGCCCGCCGCGGTGAGGACCGCGACACGTACTACGAGCATCTCAACGCTGTAGCGGACACCCTGCCCCAGGTGACCATGGACGACGGCTGCGACCTCGTCTCGCTGCTCCACCAGGAACGGCCGCAGCAGCTTGACCAGATCCTGGCGGGCACGGAAGAGACGACCACCGGCGTCATCCGCCTCAAGGCCATGGCCGCCGATGGCGCTCTCGCCTTCCCGGTCGTGGCCGTCAATGAGGCCAAGACCAAGCACCTCTTCGACAATCGCTACGGCACCGGCCAGTCCACCGTGGACGGCATCCTGCGCGCCACCAACGTCCTGCTGGCGGGGCGCAAGGTGGTCATCGCCGGCTACGGCTGGGTCGGTCGTGGCATCGCCTCGCGTTTCCGCGGCATGGGCTCACACGTAGCCATCACGGAGGTCGAGCCCATCCCCGCCATCGAGGCGTTGATGGACGGCTTCGTGGTCATGACCGGCATGGAGGCCGCGGAGTGGGGCGACCTGTTCATCACCGCCACTGGCAACCTCAACGTCTTCCGCCGCGAGCACTTCGAGAAGATGCACGACGGCGCGATAATGGCCAACAGCGGTCACTTCGACGACGAGATCGACCTCAGGTCACTCCGTGAGATGGCCGCCGGCCAGGTTCGCGAGGTCCGCCGCGATGTCGAGGAGTTCGTGGTCGATGGACGCCGGCTCCACGTGGTGGCCCAGGGGCGCCTGGTGAACCTGGCCACGGCCGAGGGCCACCCGGCGGCCGTCATGGACATGTCCTTCGCCAACCAGGCGCTGTCCGCGGAGCACGTGGCGAAGAACCACGCTTCGTTGTCCAACCAGGTCTACGTCGTACCCGAGGAGATCGACCGAGAGGTCGCCCGCCTCAAGCTGGTGGCGCTGGGCGTGGACATCGACACCATGACCCCCGAGCAGGTGGCCTACGTGGCCTCCTGGCAGAGTGGCACCTAGAGACTTCCCTCCAGGAGATCCGACACGACCGAGACGGCATCGGCCACTTCCTGCTCCGTGTTGTAGAAGGCGGGCGAGAATCGGACGATGCCGGGTCGGAAGTCCACCACGAATCCCTCTGCGGCGAGGGCCGTAACGATGCGTGCCGGCTCGGCCGCCTCGATGGCCACGATGCCGCCACGCTCCGTGTCGTCGCGGACGGCTCGGACCGGCAGCCCGGCAGCGTCGGCCAGCGCGATCAGGTGCGCACCCAGGTCGATGGTGCGTTGGTGGATGGCCTCCACGCCGATCTCGCGCACCAGCGAAATGCCGCCGCGGGCGATGAAGGCCGAGGGCACGGCCGGCGTGCCCATCTCGAACTTGCGTCCGTCAGCGGCGAAGTCAAGGTCGCCCACATCGAAGTCGAACTGGCGCGCACTGGAGAACCAGCCCGTGGTCGTGGGCGAGAGGGACTCCCGAAGCTCCGGGCGCAGCCACAAGAAGGCGTTGCCCGGACCGCCGAAGAGCCACTTCAGGGTGCCCGACACGTAGATGTCGACGCCCAGGGCGGCCACGTCCGTGGGGATCAGCCCTGTGGCCTGATAGGCGTCGACCAGCAGCAGCGCGCCGCTGTCGTGGCAGATGCCCGCCAGCCCGGCAAGGTCCTGCACGGCGCCGGTCGTGAAATAGACGTGTCCCGTAGCCACCAGCAAGGTGCGCTCATCCACGGCCGCCTCGAACGACGAGAGTGGCACGCTCAGCCCATCGGGTGAGGGGAGCACCACCACCTCCACGCCCAGCGGAGCACGTGCCAGCCACTGGTGGCCCAGCGTGGGGAAGTCCAGGGCGGTGGTGATGACGCGGTTGCGTGTAGCGGTGCCAGCACCACGCTGCCCCGGATCCAGCGCGGATGCGACCGAGGCCAACGCCACCGAGACGTTTGGCGCGAGGGCGATCTCCGACCCCGGACACCCGACGACCCAGCCGAAGTCTTCCCGGAGAGCGGCAAGCTCGTCCAGCCAGTGGCGGTACCAGCCCCTGGCGCCCAGCCGGTCCCACTGGCCCAGGAACTCGTCGAGCTTGGCGCGGCTGCGGGCTGGCAAGGCTCCCAGTGAGCACGTGTTTAGGTAACACGTCGCGGTCAGGAGCGGAAACTCATCGCGGTATCGGAGCAGCTCGGGATGCCGTGCGCTAGAAGGAGTAGCCATATCGATCCAGTTCGCCGCGCCACGCCTGCTCCACCGTCCGGCGAGCGGCATCCGTGTAGTACTCGCGGTAGTGCCGGCGGCCCTCGGTCACGTTCACGCGCGGCAGCTCGATCGCGCCGTCATGACCGATGTCCTTGAGCAGCGCGTTCAGGTCCTCCTGGAGCGTCTCGAAGCGCAGGACACGGTCGACCCCTTCGGTATGCGCGAAGGCATCGACCGGATGGGGCTTGAAGCGGCCGGCCAGTCCCTTGCGTCCCCAGCGGTGGGCGATCCACTCCGGAAAGGTATGGGTGGCGCTGAACTCCAGTTGCCGCACTCGGGCCGGCGTCATGATCTGCTCGGGGCGCTCCAGCGTGCCAGCCACGATGTCGCGGTTCTTCTGCCACATCGAGATCAGGTCGTCGAAGGGGTTGCGCACGGCCGTGAACACCGTCAGCCCGGCCCGCTCCTCCGGCGTGATCAGGCCCAGCTGCATGAGGACCGGCAATGTGGAGTGGCGGGCCACGATGATGCGCTCGCCGTCCGGGCTCAGTTCCCGCTCGGCGGGGATCTCCTCGCCGGCCAGGTGCTCGTGCAGCGCGTCGCGGACGGCCGTGGACCCGGTGCGGCGGCCGTGGATGAAGAGCAGCCGCCAGTCACGGCAGAGTGTCGCCAGGTCAGGACTCCCTTTCGCGGTCCGCGCGCCGGTTCCGGAGCTGACGCCGGACGCCTTGCTCCCGGAGTGTAGATCAACATGGGAGCGCCGCCCTGGATGCCTACAGTCCCACCGGTCAGTGCCGCAGGAGTCCCTCGATCAGGTCGAAATTGAGGACAGCCAGCCGCCGGACCCCCGGCAGGCGTTGTCGAAGCCGCTCCTCGACCTCGGATCGCACGCGCCACGCCTCGCGGACTATCCCCTGCCCGACCCCTGGCTCGATGAATCGCTCCACACTGACGATCATCCGATCGGCCATGTCGTCTCCGAGCACGGCCCGCATGATGCCGCGGGCCTTGATGGAGTAGCCCACGGCGACCGTGCAGATGCCGCTGGAGAGACCCGCGATGGCTGCGTGCATCCGTTCCGCGACCAACATGTCGGAGCCTGCGATGAGTGCCTTGAGCTCTGCCGCTCCGACGTCACCGGCAAGCGTGATCCGCGGATCGCGGTCGAAGTGCTCGTAGAGCGCACGGGCTGGCACACGGTCGTCATTGCGCTCCGCGTCGTCCTGGACGTGCGCCACGAGGACGACGCGGGCGCCGATGGTGTCCAGGGCCGTCCTCACGACCTCGGCCAGGGCAGCCAGGTGCCGTTGGCCGTCCACACCGCCGAAGCGTGAGATCCCCCCGCTGACGGCGACGGTCACGATCGGTCGGTCACGACCGTCGACCTCCATCGGGACCTCGGCGTGATCGGACGCCGCGGCCGGGAGCAGGAACGCGGGGTCGGCCGTCAACTCTATGAGTCGCGCGGGCAGTCCGAGCTCGCCGGTCACGTAGTCATAGGAGATGCGTTCCCGCACGGTGACCAGCGCCGAGCGTCGCGCGATCGAAGTCCAGGCCGCTGCCTCCTTGGGCAATCGGAAGGGACCCACGCTCTGCGCCAGGAAGACGACCGGTACGCCGGCATCCAGGGCCGCCCGAAGCGGTCGTAGTTGGCGCATGGGTCCGCCGTAGTCGGAGCTGAAGATGTCGCCCCCCGAGGCCACCACGAGGGCTGCCCCGGAGATGGCTTCCAGGACCGGCTTCCACTCGGGGCTCGGCGGCGGAGCCGAGCGACCCAGCAGCCGCCCGACGCGCGAGACGCGCTTCGGCCCGCCCATGCCGGCTGGGTGGTCGAGCACCTGCACGCCCAAGCGCTCCAGGATCGGGCCGTCGAAGGCTGGTGTTCGCGTCAGCACCTGGATCGGTCGATCGGGCGACCGCAGACGCATCTCGCGGATGGCCGTGGTCACCAGCGCCTCGACACCGCGGTTGCGGAAGCCACTGACTCCCGTGATGAGGATGGGTCTCAGAGGAGGTCTCCCGTCGAGGAGGCGGCGGGCCGAGGCGGCTCAGCCGGTGCGGCGAGGTGGGCGAAGTTGGGCCACAGCGAGACGTCCAGATCGACGACGACATCGCTCACGGTCTGGACATCGCGCTCGTACAGGCGTCGAAGCAGTGCGAGGCGCGGTGCCGGGATATCGACCTTCTCCACGCGTGTCCGGTTCCTCGGCTCGCGCAGCTCCTCCTCGGCGAGCTCGTGATGGGGCAACCCCAGGAACCGGAGCGTCCGGGCGAGTTGCCCCGCCGGATCGATCACGCAGCGCTCGTACTGGAGCACGAGGATCCGGGCTGGGTCGAAGCTATCCCTCAATCGTTCCAGCTGCGGCCCGTACATCCCCCGATGGAAGGAATCGGACTCCGTCCGGCGCTCCTTCGGCCAGTCGCGCAACGACCCGTGTGTGATGGCGGAGCGATAGCGCTCGATGGGATCCCTCAGCAGCACGATGAGCCGCGCTTCGGGGGCGGCCTCGCTCAGCATCTCCGGCACCCAGTAGTCGGCCATGTACTCGGGCGTCTTCTCGCCGGTCAAGCTGCCCGGCGGACGGGGAAACAGCCGGTGATAGCGCTCGATGTCGTCAGGCGTCGGCCACCCCGAGTGATAGCGGTCGAAAAAGTGCAGCTCGGGGCGCTGCTCGTCGTCCTGGTGGACCTGGGGATGCGCGGCGATCAGCCGGAACCACCACGTCGTGCCGGCCTTCTGAGCCCCGACAACCACGAAGTCCGGAGGTCCGACCGACCAGCCCGGCGGGCAGGCAGGTGGCGGTTGCTCCTCGAGTATCCAGGCCGTGGACCGGGTGGCCGGCTTCGGCCGCTTCCCGCTCAGGGAGCGGCGCACGCGGTTCAGGAGTCCCATGCGTCGCTCTGGCTGCGGGGCACGCGGCTAGAACCCGTAGCCGTATCGGTCGAGCTCAGCCCGCCAGGCCTGTTCGACATGGCGCTGCGCCCTGGCCGTGTAGTAGCGTCGATAGTCGGGCTCGCGCCCAGGCGTGGTGTTCACCAGGCCCAGCTCGATGGTCCCCTGATACCCGACCCGCGCCAGCAATGCGTCGAAGTCAACCTGGAGCTGTTCGAAGCGGAGCACCTGGTCGACGTCCTTGGTGTGCCCGTACCGCCAGCTAACAGGTCCGCGGAAACGGCCGAGCGGACCGGGCCGGCGCCAGCGCTGGAGGATCCACTGTTCGAATGTTTGCTTCACGCTTTCCTCAAGGCTCTCCACCCGTCGGGTGGTGAGGATGGCGTTGGGGCGGGCCAGACGGCCATCCACGATCGCACGCCGCTTGAAGTACGTCGAGACCACGTGGTCGAACGGGTTGCGCACGGTCGTGAAGACCAGCAGCCGGCTGCGCTCCTCCTGGTTGACATGTCCGTGACGCATGAGCGTCGGCAGATTGGAGTGACGAGCCACGAGGATCGACTCGTCCTCACCCACCACCCGCTCACTGGGCACGGACTCGCCCTCCAGGTGTGCCTCCATCGCATCGTGCACCGCCGTGGAACCTGTTGCGCGACCGTGGATGAAAAGCAATCCGTAGCGTCGGCTCAGCGTTGCCAGCATTGACTCCCGGCCGAGGACGGCCTCTCAGGTATGAAGCGATGAGGTGACCCGCCTGCGGGAGGCGCGGGGCCAAGTGTAGGGGAGGCAGGAAGCGGAGAGCGTGAGGTCATCATCGAACGGGCGTCGATCCGGGATCGCCCGGTACTCGAGCGGGAAGAACACGCTGTCGTGGCCGAAAGTCCTCCCTGCTCGCCAAGCTCGCTCGGATCCGAGGCCGCGTTGCCAAGGGAGGGGGCGGCCACGGCATGATACGAGATGCACCGTCCGCGGGCGACCAAACGCTTATCATCGGACGCGATGGCCCTGAGATTCCTCCGCACCGCCCGAAAGGCGGTGCTCGGCCCGCGTCGCGCCAGCCGCGCAGGTCCCGGTAGGCGCGAGCGGGCCTCGTGGCGCCGGCCCAGATCCACCGAGCCGCCGCCCTGCCCGCCCGGATGGCACACCGCACCCCCGGACTTCATCGGCGTGGGCAGTCAGAAATGCGGCACCTCGTGGTGGTTTTCCCTGTTGAACGCGCACCCCGAGGTCCAGGCGCAGGCCCGCAAGGAGGTGAGGACCCTCCTCGCGTTCCGCAAGCCGATGGAGCCGACCGACGTCGCGGAGTACGTGCGGTGGTTCCCGCGGCCGCCCGGCAAGAGGACCGGTGAATGGACTCCCAGCTATATGACCGTCGCGTGGCTGGGTCGGGCCATCGAAGAGGCCGCTCCGGAGGCAAGACTGCTGGCCCTGGTGCGCGATCCCGTGGAGCGCTATCGCTCCGGACTCCCGCAATGGCGCAAGTACCACACCGGCGAGAACGACGACGACGAGCTGGAGGAACAGCAGGCAGTACGGCAGGCGCTCAGACGGGGGTTCTACGGCGCGCAGCTCACCCAGCTGGCAGATGCAGTGGGACGGGAGCGCATCCTGGTGCTGCAATACGAACGATGCGCCCGGGAGCCTCGCGTTGAGTTCGCGAGGACGCTGGCGTTCCTGGGCCTGCCGTCGTGGGAACCCCCCGACGAGCTTCTCGCCCGGCGCCCGGCCGCTAGCTCGGCCAGAGAGCCGCTCAGCGATGAGGAGCGCGAGGACCTCATTCGACGATATGCGCCCGACGTGCGCATCCTGCGCTCGTTCGCGCCGGACCTCGACCTGTCGCTGTGGCCGAACTTCGCGTACGCTCTCCCGAGCCCACCTGACCGAGGAGATCAATGACCAGCATCGTCGACGCCGAGCAGTACCTCTTCACGTCCGAATCGGTGACCGAGGGTCATCCGGACAAGATGTGCGACCAGATCTCCGACGCCATCCTGGACGCCATCCTGCGAGAGGATGCGCCGGCACGCGTGGCCTGCGAGACGGCCACCACGACCGGGACCGTGATGGTGCTTGGTGAGATCACCACGTCCATCTATGTCGACTTCCAGGCCATCGTGCGCGAGACGGTGCGCCAGATCGGCTACACCGACGCGCGCTACGGCTTCGACTATCGGACGTGCGGCACGATCGTTTCCATCCACGAGCAGTCGCCGGACATCAAGCGCGGCGTGGACGATGCCCTGGAGACGCGCGGCAAGGGCGACCAGCACGACCAGGGTGCCGGCGACCAGGGCATGATGTTCGGCTTCGCCTGCCGCGAGACCCCGGAGCTGATGCCCCTGCCCATCGCCCTGGCGCACCGCATGGCCCAGCGCCTCTCGGAGGTGCGCAAGGAAGGGACGCTGCCGTACCTGCGGCCGGACGGGAAGACCCAGGTCACCGTGGAATACGAGCGTGGCGTGCCCAAGGCCGTGCGCACGGTGGTGGTGGCGGCGCAGCACGACGAGGAAGTGGCCACGGACCGGCTGCGCGACGATATCTACGAGTCGGTCATCAAGGAGGTCGTGCCGGCCCACCTGCGCGCGGTGGATCCCACGGTCCACGTCAATCCCACGGGACGTTTCGTCATCGGCGGGCCGATGGGCGACGCCGGGCTGACCGGGCGCAAGATCATCGTGGACACGTACGGCGGCATGGCACGGCACGGGGGCGGCGCCTTTTCCGGCAAGGACCCGTCAAAGGTGGACCGCTCGGCGGCCTACGCGGCGCGCTGGGTGGCCAAGAACGTGGTCGCGGCGGGCTTGGCCGACCGCTTCGAGATCGAGCTGGCTTATGCCATCGGCGTGGCGCGACCCCTGTCCATCTCCATCGAGACGTTCAACACGGGCAAGATCGACGACAGGCGCATCCTGACGCTCATCAACGAGCACTTCGACCTGCGACCGTCGGCCATCATCGCGGCGCTCGACCTGCGCCGGCCGATCTACCAGCAGACGGCGGCGTATGGCCACTTCGGACGGCCGGAGCTGGATCTGCCCTGGGAGCGGACCGACAGGGCGGACGTCCTGGCCGATGCGGCTGGGGTCGCTCGACCGCGCGCAGAGGTCGGCGCCTCCTCCTGAGCTCCTGCGAGGCGACCATCAGTCTCAGCGAACATCAGTCGCCGACGACGATGACGATGGATGCCTCGATGCTCTGGGGGTCGCCGCAGTCCCGCGCGCCGTAGTCGGCTCTCGCAGTGATGCGATACTCACCGGCCGGCAGGCGCAGTTCCGGGTCGGCGAAGAACGTTCGCCAGAAGTCAGCCATCGGGTCGTCGTTGGAATAGCCGCCCGACTTGTGGAACTCGACGGACTCAGCGTGGCCCGGGGGATAGTCGAACCGAGCGCAGTCGTCATCGCGTCCGATGCCCGCGTCCACCGGACCGTCGAGCTGCTCGATGCCGAACGCGACAAGGCCGGCACCAGAGCTCGTCACGGTCGTCGGCTCGGCACCGATGTACCTCAGGGTCGTGGCGATGTCGATCGGCTCATCCGCGGCGTACGGGCCGCGGTCGGCACCGATGGTGAGCGCGAACAGCGCATCGCTGCCTTCGCCCACGGGCGCGACCGGCGATGGGCTGGCGGCCACCGCTGACGGACTGGCGACAACGTCCGTGCCTCGACCACCCGGACCAGGCCCCGGGGCGACGGGCAGGGACGTAACGAGCATCACGCTGGCGAGTCCGACGACCGCCGCCGCGGCCATGCCCCCTATGACTCGCGCGGCGGACACGCGCCCGGATCGCCCTGCGGAGCCGACCCCGACCTCCGACCGGGACCGGCCGAGCCGGGCCTGCCACGGCTGCTGGCCGGCGCGCAGGCTCGGGGTGCGCCAAGTCTCGGTGACCTGCTGCACCCAGACGTCCAGATCGCGATCATCGTCCATGGGGGAGTGACCGCTCATGCCTGTTCCTCCTGTCGGTGGGTCGGTGTGAAGTCGTCGGCGAGTCGTGCCCGCAGCGCAGCGCGCGCTCGAGAAAGCACGGCCCCGACGTTGGTGGTGCTCAGTCCCAGGAAGGCACCGATCTCGGCGTAGTCATAGCCGTAGCGATGTCGCAGCAGTACGGCTGCGCGGGGGATCGGCTGGAGGGCAGCGAGCGCCGCCTCGATAAACTCATGCCGCGTTACGGCGGCTGCTGGGTCGCGGCCCGAGTAGGGGCCGGGCTGCGAGGCCGCCTCGTGGCCGAGCGCCGGGATGGCCAGTCGCCGGACGCGTCGCCGGCGCAACCGGTCGAGTGCCAGGCGGCTGGTGATGGCGTGGAGCCAGGGTCGCAGGGGACGCTGCGGGTCGTATCGATCCCACCGCTCGAAGGCCCGCACGAAGACGTCCTGGGTCGCATCGACCGCGTCGTCCTGGTCGCGCAGGATGGCGTAGGCCAGTCGGTAGACATCGTCCGCGTGGGCGGCGTACGCGGCCGTCACCTCACGGTGCCTGGCGCTGTCGTTCATCTGGTCCATCACACATCAATACGCGCGACGGTGCCAGATCCTTACGCGCCTGGAAGCTTGCGCCTCGGATAGACGCCACTATCGTCGCGAAGCACCCAAACTCGGGTCAAGGCGTGGATCCTGATGGGCGCGACCTAGAAGCGACCAGATGAGGCACGGATCGACGCCACTATCATCAGATCGGTGGGCAAGGGGCCCCAAGTGCGTTGCGCCACTAGAGCCGCTTACCCAGAGGGCCCGAATAGTGCGCCCGCGACGATACTGCCGTCACTCGGCACCTCAGGCCGCCGCTGTCCCCAGTGCGGCCACCTCGGGCAGGATCTCTCGGCCGAACACCCGAAGGTGATCGAGCTCGTGCACGTCGGGCATGTTGACGATCACGTGGTCGATACCCTCATCGGCCTCCGCGCGGATCCGCTGCACGATCTCGGCCGGCCGCATCTGTCCTGCCCGGAGGTCGACCTCGATGAGCGCCGTCTTCTCGATCTCAAGTGGGCGGAGATTAGGCACGGATCGACGCCACTATCGTCCGGAAGCGGGTAAGTCGGCGCCAGTCCGACGAGAGCGCTGGCCCCGCGCCCAAATGGGCGGAGATGAGGCACGGATCGACGCCACTATCGTCACTTCGTCGGACAAGGCTCGATGGGCGCCGTCCAGGGGCCATCCCCGCTCCGGTGGGTGATCGGATAGCGCGCCGGCGACGATAGTGCCGTCACGTGGGCGCCCTCAGCCTTGCCCGCCTTCCGGCACCGCTTCGCCACGCTGGTGTGCGCAGCCGCGACGTCGGCTCGCCGGTTTCTTATCTCGCAGCCGCGGCTCTTATCCCGAGTAGCCGAGCCGCCGCAGAAGGGCGCCCGAATCGGCCTCGATCACGGCCAGTTCCGGGCCGTCGAGTTCCCGGCGCCAGGCGCCGACGGAACTGGGGTCGGCGCGCGATAGAGCCTCCAGGAACGTGGCCCGAGACACCGCCGCGACGATGCCCATGAAGTCAAGCATCAGCTCGCCGTGGCGGCGCGGATCGGCCATCAGGTCCTCGTAGCGGACCTCCAGGTAACGCTGCGGGCCGAGGGGTGGACCTTCGCGTCTTGCCGCTTCGACGTAGCGTCGCCAGGCCCAGATCATGCGGTGGACGTCGCTGGTCTGCTCGAACTCGAGCTCGCGACCTTCCTCCACCCACCAGGGGGCGTAGGGACCATGCAGGTAGCCGCCCGGCTCGCGCAGGGTCGAGCCCTTCGACGAGGCCAATAGCCAGGGCTTCTGCAGGTGCGAGACCGCCACGTCGCGCCCGTCCCGCACGATGTGGATGAACTGGGCATCAGGAAAGGTGCGATCCAGGAAAGGCAGCAGCAGCGAGTTGGTAGGCGTCTTCTCGCTGAAGCGGAGGCCGCCGTCCAGTTCGGCGCGGATCAGCCAGGCGTAGACAGTCCGGTAGAACCAGCGACTGCGCCGGAACCCCCACAGTCGGTCGTGGACGTAGCGACCCGCCGCCTTGGTGGCCGGCGGCTCATGGTGATAGCTGATCTCGGGGATCCGCCCCACGCACTCGCCCAGAAACGTCGTCCCGGAACGAGCCGCGCCGATGAGGAAGAGCGGCCGATCGAGGCTGGGCAGGATGGATCTGGCCAGGCGCCCCGAGGTGAGCCGTACGGGCCGCTCCAGCCGGCCGTAGTAGCGGCGCTCGGCGCGCCAAGTGAGCTGGGCCCAGCGCCAGAGGTTCGTCAGTCGGATGGGCGTCGGCCGGGGATCCAGGCCGCCGACGCCGGACGGCCACGCCCCGCGCTGCTTGAGCTTCGACTTGGGCTCGGGCTTGGGCTCCCGGTCTCCATCTGGGGCGGCGGTCATGCCGCGCGATGGTATCGGACCGACCGTCGGCTGGCTGTGCCCGTAGAATCGGCTCGATGTACGCCGTGATCCTGGCCGGCGGGGGAGGGACGCGTCTCTGGCCACTGAGCCGTGCCGCCCGCCCCAAGCCGTTCCTGTCACTGGGCGGTGAGGAGTCGCTGCTTCAGGCGACCGTTGGGCGGCTGGCGCCCCTGATCGAGCCGGTCGACGTGTACCTGGTGGCGGACGGCCGCTACGCCGGCTTGGTCCACGAGCAATCGGGGCAGGTCCCCCACGCCAACCTGGTCACCGAGCCGGTAGGCCGCAATACCGCAGCGGCCGTGGCACTCGCCGCGCTCGCCATCGACCGACGCGGCGACGACGTCATGGTCGTCCTGCCGGCCGATCACCGGATCGCCGATGAGTCGGGCTTCCGCGATGCTCTGGCGGCAGCAGCAGAGGTCGCCGCCGATGGTTCGTTCGTGACGCTGGGCATCAAACCCGACGCACCGGAGACAGGCTATGGGTACGTCCTCGCGCGCGACCAGCCTCGTCAGGTGGGTGGCCTGGCCGCCTTCCCGGTCGAGCGGTTCCTGGAGAAGCCCTCGGTGGCGCGCGCCCGCGAGCTGATCACGGATGGCCGCGCACACTGGAACGCGGGCATCTTCGTGTGGCGGCGCGATGCGTTGCTCGAGGGCCTTGGGCGCCACGCACCGGGCATCCTTGACGCCGTGCGTGCCGGTCTGGAGAGTGGCGAGCTGTCCGCCGCGTACGCCGATGTCCAGTCCACGTCCATCGACTACGCGCTGCTGGAGCCGGCGTCGCTGGAGGGGAGGGTATCCGTGGTGCCCATCAGCGTCGGGTGGAGCGACGTCGGCTCGTGGGCTGCGCTGCTCGAGGCGCTCGCGTCGGACGCCGCCGCGCAAGGCGGCTCATCGGTGGTCGGACAGACCGCTGACGGCGCGGAGACCATCGACCTCGACTCGACCGACCTGCTCGTCCACGCCGCCGGCGGCAGGCTGGTGGCCACCGTCGGGCTTGCCGGTCTGGTGGTCATCGACACTCCCGACGTGCTGCTCGTCTGCGCTGCCGATCGGGCACAGGACGTCAAGAAGATCGTGGATCGGCTGATGGCCGAGGGTCGTCGCGACCGGTTGTAGCTGGATCGGATCAGGCCGAGCCGGTTCGATCTCCGACATCCGGCGCGAGACTTGCCCGGTAGACCTCCAGGTAGCGCTCCACCACGCGCGGGGTTGCCAGTCGCTCCGCCAGCGCCACCACGCGGGGATCACGCATCGGCGGACCCTCTTCGAGGACAGCACGCACGGCACCGGCCAGCCCCTCTGCGCTGAGCGGCTGGAATATCCGCAGGGCGCCTGGCTCCAGCTCGTCGTACTCACGGAATTGCGGCAGGTCAGAGGTGACGATGGGCCGCCCGGCACTGATCCACGTCGAGAGGGATCCCGACGCGGACAGGTCGCGGAAGGGGCAGATAGCCACATGAGTGGCCGTCAGCGCCTGCTCCAGCCGTTCCGAGGCCACATAGCCGGTGATGGTCACACGCTCGCCCACGCCAAGTTGCTCGGCGTAGGCCCGCAACTCGTCGGCGCGCGCTTCGCGGCCGGCGATGGGACCACCCGCGAACAGGGCGACCACGTCGGCCGGCAGGAACCGGAGTGCCTCGATGGTGAGCCGATAACCCTTGCGGCGAACCATGAAGCCAAGGATCGTGATGACGCGCTTCCCACCCAGCCCGAGAGCCTCCCGCGCCACGATAGCGGTCTGCGCGCCTGCCTCGGCGGTTTGGGCGGCCCCCGCTTCGGAGCCGACCCCTGCGTCGTCCAGGCTCGCCCGCTCCTCCACGAAGTGAGGCACGACCGCGATCGACTCCGCCGGCACGAGTCCCACCAGACGCCGCAGCTCCTCCTGGCCATGAACGACAAGATGTCCGCCGTGCCTGCCCACAGCACGGCCTAGCCAGCGAAGCGCCCACGCATCGGAGTCCACCCACCGCCTCCGGAACGACGTTCGCTCCCACACATCATGGAGGGTCACGACCAGCGGCCGATCGCAGGCCGAGGCGAATGCCCGTAGCCGGACCAAGGCGCGCAAGCCGCCGCCCCAATCGGCCGGCTTCCACTGGAGATGCACCACTTCGGTCGCCATCAGCGCCCGCCCAGCCGCAGCCAGTCGGTGCCGGTCGGTGTCGCGCTCCCCGCCGTCCACCTCAAGGACGGTGGCATCCGTCCGGGCGCGTGTAGCCTCGGCGATCATCAGGCCGTAGCGGCGGACCCCGCCACCTTCTCGACCAAGATGGAGGTAGCCGACCTTCATGTCAGCCATCCGTCAGGGCCTGTAGCCCAGTTCACTCAGCAACGGGCCGGCCTCTCGGCGTACCACAGTTCGGAGGATCGGGTCGAGCTCCCGTCGGCCGGCGCCGACGCGCGACCGGTAGACAGCCCCGTCGTCACCCCCCTCGCGCCGTCGCTCGGCGGTGAAACGCGTGTAACGCTCAGTGGCATCGTGCGGCGCTTCCTGGAAACGCAGCACGACGGGATCCCACTCCTCGCCCAGGAACATCAGCAGGGGGCGCAGCGCCGGCTCCGGGTCCTCCACTAGCGCCTCGTAGCGGAGCTCGTGGTATCGGCCGGGGGGCAGTCGCTCCCCGAAGTCGCGGCCCGCCCGGACGTAGCGTGCCCACTCCCCGCGTGCCACGCGCAGAGCTGAGCGATATCCCCATCGGTCGCGGAAGGAGGCCACCACGTCGTACGCATCGCGCAGCAGATGTACGTACTGTGCATCGGGGAAGAGCTCATCGACGAACGGCAGCAGGAGCGTGTAGGTCGGGTCCTTCTCGGCCCACCGTGCTTTGCCGCGCCGCGCGAGATAGTCGGCCTGGAAGCCGGCGTAGAAACGGCGGATGCGCTCGATCCAGTACGAGCGCGGGAAACCGTAAGTCTCCAGCAGCGGCCAGTGGAGGCCGACGGTGGACGCCAGGTCGCGAAGGAAGTGCGTCTCCTCACCGCAGCTGATGCGCGGGTGTGAGTCCAGCATGAGCCGCAGCAGCGTCGTGCCGGAGCGAGGACAGCCGATGACGAAGATGGGCCGTTCAAGGGATGGGTCCACGGCCGAAGGATACGGGTGCGCAGGGGAGTGCTGTCCACGTCGTGATTTTTCGAGGCGACCCGCTGGGGCGCCCACTCGACGAGGGTCCGTTTTCAGCCACCTTCTGAGACGCGCGTCGACCGCGGGCCGCGGCCACGAATCCCGCCACTACGCTTCGGATTCCTCCACCTCGCCCAGATCGACGCGATCGCCCGGCGTAAGGCCCGCCCCAGGGACATTCGAAGGTAACCGTGCCCGATTGGCGCGATAGTGACCGCCTCAGGGGAATGTGACGGAAGGCGCATGTGACGGGCGGCACGCGTACCGTGCCCTGCGCGGACGATCCGCGCCGGACCGGCCACTGCAGCTGCGGCCCTGCCCGCGTCCCGGCTGCGGCCCCACCCGCGTTACCATCTCACTTACCGCCCAAGGAGCTTGCCTGCGTGACCGAGACCATGAGCCCGGCCATCCCCATGCCCCCCATCGTCTTCGGCACGGACGGCTGGCGCGCCCGCATCGCTGAGGAGTTCACGTACGACAACGTCCGGCGGTGCGCAGAGGGCGTGGCCCAGTTCGTGCTCGACCAGGGAACCCGTGAGCGGGGCGTGGTGGTGGGCTACGATCGCCGCTTCGCGTCGGAGTACTTCGCCCAAGCCGCCGCCGAGGTGCTGTTGGCCTTCGACATCCGGGTGGCCTTCTCGGAGACGCCCATTCCCACCCAGATGACCTCCTACGAAGTGGTCGAGCGCGGAGCGGCCTGCGGCGTGATGATCACCGCCTCACACAACCCCTGGACGGACAACGGCTTCAAGGTCAAGTCACCGTCTGGTGCAGCGGCTGGCCTGGAGATCCTGGCCGCGCTTGAGGGCACCATCCGGGACCGAGCCGCCGACCGACCTCCGACGCGTCCCTTCGCCGACGGAGAAGCAGCCGGCCTGGTGGAGCGTTTCGATCCATTTCCGGGCTACGAGAACTTCGTGCGCCGGACGCTCGATCTGGATCGGCTGCGCCAGGCGGACATGCGCATCCTGGTCGAGCCGATGTATGGCTCCGGCGCGG
>JALZLQ010000157.1 GCA_030858605.1 Chloroflexota bacterium | reverse complement strand
GGTCGACCTGGACGGCGCAGTCGACCGAGATGTCCCGCAGTGCATCATCGATGGCCGAGAGCATGCGCAAGCCCAGCAGGTCGAGCTTGATGAGCTTGATGGTCTCGACATCGCGCTTGTCGTACTGGACCACCACGCGACCGGGCATCGTGGCGCGCTCCAGCGGCGCGATGTCCACGAGCGGCGAGGCCGTGATGAGCATCCCGCCGGTGTGGATGGAGAGGTGTCGCGGGAAGCCGTCGATGCGCGCGCAGAGCTCCAGCCAGCGATCCCAGGGGGAGAGGCCGACCGTGGAGCGGCTGGGCGTAGGTGGCGGCAACGGGTCGAGCTCCAGAGCACCCAGGCTGGTCTCCCTGATGCGCCGCGTGGGCTCGTTCCTCGGGCTCGCCGTCGTCCTGATTCTCGGGCTCGCCGTCGGCTCAGCCCTCGCGCTGACGCCACTATCGTCGCCGGGCGGGTTACTCGAGGGTTTCGAGTGCGATGGTGCGTCTGCTGCCCTCGAGAGGACCGAGATCCCACGCTCAGCACGCACGGGATGGGCATGGTCCTGGCCCTTGGAAGCAGTTTCGTGAGCCGTTGGGCCTTGTGTGAGCGTCACTTGGCTACTTCTCGACGATAGTGCCGTCACTTCGTGCCTCACGGCCGATCTCCGGGCTGATGGCTGGGCGCCATCGGTCTCGCCGCGCAGCCAGCGCACGCTGACCGGCGTGTCACCGGGGCCGCCCTCGTCGTCCGAAGGACCGCGGCGCAGCTCGTTCCGCGGCGTCAGTCGATCCGGAAGCCGCACGACCGTGCCGGCCTCCACACGCCCATCGTCCTCGCGCCGCGCCATCCGACCGGTGCCCTGCTCGCTCGCACCCATGCTCGTCAGTCGACCGCCCCGGCCGTGCCCCAACTGGCCCATCCCGTCGATGAAGCCCATCGCCGTAGCTCGCTCGCCGGCCATCCGCGACGCCTCCGTGGCAGCGGCCGCCGTCACGGCCTGTGGCAGAGTCTCCGAGACCGCCCGTGCCAGGCTGCCGCCGGCCGCCGGCGAGGATCCCGGAGCCGCCGCGCCCGCCTCCCCCTCCCCGGCCGACGCCTGGAAGAACTCCGCGAAGCCGCCCTCCGCCTCCAGATCGCGCCGGACCATCACCGAGTCGTAGGTCTCGAGTGCCTTGGCCACCCGATCGACCAGCGGCCGCGGGAAACCCAGCGCGTAGCCCACCTCGCGCACGGCCGAGCGCGCCCGGTACGTCACCACGTTGCAGACCATGCCTGTGTGCTCCGGTCCGTAGCGCTCGTAGACGTACTGGATGACCTCCTCGCGCCGAGACGACGCGAAGTCGATGTCCACGTCCGGGTAGGAGGTACGCCCCTCGTTGATGAAGCGCTCGAAGAGCAGCCGGTGGCGGATGGGATCGACGCGCGTGATGCCCAGCACGTAAGCCACCACCGAATCGCCTGCGCTCCCCCGACCCTGGGCCGGGATGCCCCGCTCGCGGCAGAACTGCATCAGGTCCCAGCAGATGAGGAAGAACTCGGCCAGGCCGGTGCGCTCGATGACGTCCAGTTCGTGTGCCAGTTGCTTCACCACGGGGGAGGTCATGGGGTGGTACCGGGCTCGTGCCCCGTCGTGGCAGAGCGTCTCCAGGTAGCTGAAGGGCGTCTCGCCGCGCGGCACCGGGTAGCCCGGGAAACGGTACCGCTCGAAGGCCAGCTCCACGTGGCAGCGCGCGGCCACCACGGCGGCCATGGCGATGCCGTCGGTCCAGGCGCGTCTGACGCGAGGGTCTGCGTCGGGCAACCCGGGCGGCAAGGCCTGCAGCTCCACCTCCGACTTCAGGTGGTACTCCCCGTTGGGACGGCGGAGGTGGGCGCTCTCGTCAAGGCTCAGGCCGTGTCGGATACCGACCAGCACGTCCTGTAGCTCCCGATCTTCCGGCCGCGCGTAGTGCGCGTCGTTGGTGACCACGACCGGCAGGCCGACCTCCTCGGCCAGGCGCGCGAGCTCGGCCACCAGCCAGTCGTCGTCGGGCAGAAGGTGGTGCTGGAGCTCGACGAAGAGATTCGGCCCGGCGCGGTCAGAGCCCTTCGACCCGAACAGTCCGGCCAGGCGTCGGGCGGTGGCGGCTGCACCCTCGCGGTCTCCGGCCAGCAGACGCCGCGGGATCTCGCCGTGGCGGCAGCCGGTCAGCGCGATGAGGCCGTCCGTGTGCTGTGCGAGCAGGTCGTGCGTGAAGCGCGGCACGCCCTTGGTTCCCGCCAGGTGTGCGGCGCTGGCGATGCGGCACAGACTGGAGTAGCCCGCTCCGTCCCTGGCCAGCAGCACCAGATGCGGCCCCAGCTCCCGCGCCCGAACGCCGCGCAGATCCTCCCGCTTGGGCGCGCGGCGGGCAGGCAGCCTCTTCCGCTCCACGGGCGGCCGTTCGGGAACGCCGGAGTTCACCGTGCCGCCCGCGTCGAAACCGCCCATGCCGCCGGTGCCTCCCGCGTCCCGCCATGCCGCGTCGGGCACAGCCGTGTCGAGCAGCTCGATCTCCATGCCGATGACCGCGTGCAGTCCGGCCTCAGCCGCGGCGGAGGAGAAGCGGACCGCGCCGTAGAGACCTTGATGGTCGGTCACCGCGAGAGCCGAGAGGCCCAGCTCAAGGGCTCGCTCGACCAGGTCGTCCGCGCCCGAGGCCCCGTCCAGGAACGAGAAGTTGGTGTGGCCGTGAAGTTCGGCGTAACGGGTCGACATGGACGCTCGATGATAGAACGGTTGTTCTATCTGGGTGGAGCAGGCGCACGGCAGGTACGATGGACTTCACCGACAGAGGAGACACCGATGACCGATCCCCAGGACACGCAGAAAGACCAAGCAGCTGATGAGGCCGATGAGGTCGATCCGCCGCTCAACCGTGCCCAACGGCGTGAGCAAGCGCGGGGCAAGGGACGCACCAGCCCTCGCCGTCAGGACAACTTCATGTCCATGGCGGAGAACCAGGCGCAAGCCGAGACCGTCGAGAGCGCCGACGACAAGCAGTCGGACGCTCCGACCGAGTCGACCGCCGGTGAATCCCGCCTGACCGGCCCCGGGACCGGTGGCGCGACCGAGTCAGCGGAACGCTCGCCCGAGCACGAGGCCAGGGATCCACAGGGACACCAGCGCAAGTAGCCGCCCGTGCGGGATCAGCCGCTCACAGCCGACCGGCTCAGCGGGAGCGCAGCAGCTCGATCATGGCGCGGGCGAGGACGGTGACGTCGGGCGAGCCGAGGCCGGTGGCAGCGTCCCACCCTGGCCCCGCGTCGTCGCGCAGGTTGCCGCCCAGAACCACGTCGTGGAAGAGTGCCGGGTCGGCCTGCTGCGCGGCCAGCTCATAGAGCGTCGGCGCGAGCGTGCCAAGCGGCGCGACACCCTCCTCTTCGGCCAGTTGCCGGACAAGGATCATGGTGGCTGCCCAGAAGGGCGCCGCCGCGCTGGTCCCCGAGGCCGTGCCTCGCACGGGCTCCGTCGCACCGATGGGCGTGTGCACCATCACGTAGCCGCTTTCGCCGTCTGCCGGACCGGCCACATCCGGGGTCTGTCGCAACGCGCCCGGCGAGGTATCCACGCCGAGTCCCACCTGCCAATCCGGTCGATCGTAGGAGCCGCTTGATCCGCCGCCCGTGGCCACCTTGCTGAAGGCCTCCTCCCAGGCCGCCTCGCGCAGGTAGGTGCCGTCCTCACGCACCCACAGGAAGGTGCCGCCCACGGAGATGACCTGCGGACTGGTGCTGGGATAGACGCCCGAAACCCGCTCGTCGTCATCGTCGCGGCGATGGGCACAACTGAAGACACCCGTGTCGCCACTCGAGGCGAAGATGCTCACGCCCTGCGCGAAGGCGCGTTCCATCTCCAGGTCGATGAGCACCCGCGCGATGGCTGGCGCGTCCACCTCGCAGACACCCCACGAGACCGACACGATGTCCGCACGCCCGTCGTCCAGGATGGCAGCGAAGACATCAGCAAAGCCAGTGGAGCTGTTGGCCACCTCGTAGTCGATGATCTGCGCGGCCGGGGCGATGGCTCTGATGACGTCGATGTCCAGGTTCACCTCGACGCTGCCCTCGCCAAGCACGGGCACGAAGTCCTCCGGCACCGGCCGGCGCTCGACCGGCGGTCCCGTGATGCCCACCGCCACGTCGAAAGCCGCCACGTCGCTGTCCAGGAACGTGTCGAAGGAGACGATGGCCACGGTCTGACCCTCTCCCGTGAAGCCCGCGTCGTGGAGCGGTGCGTAGTCGTAGGCCAGCGCGCCGGCGCGCGGAAGCAGCCCTTCGAGGGGCACATCCGCGAAGACGGGCGGCCTGTACATCGGTCGGACGCGTGGCGAGGTGTCCAGACCGGCGATACCCAGCACCGAATCCTGTAACGCTGCCGGCACCTGCGGCTCCGTGTCGGGGACGTGGTACCGACCGAGGTCTGCGTCCAGGTGGTCGACCAGTTCGATCGAGAACAGGCTGTTCACGTCGGACACACGGGCTCGGGCCGTCAGGAAGGTCCTGCCGGTATCACCGCGGATCACCTCGACCCCGGCCATCTCCAGCCAGGCGGCGACCGACTCGATGTCAGCCTCCGGCAGACCAAAGCGCTCCCCGAAGGCTTCGGGACTCAGGTAGCGGTGGTATTCGGGCGAAGCTGGGTCGGCCACGCGCACCAGGAAGGCATCGAGTTCCGCCCTTCCGGGCTGTCGAAGGACGACCTGGAAGTCGACCACTTCGTCTGGATCGCTGGGACCGATCCGCATGGCGATCTCCTCCTCCTGCATCGATGGGTCGAGCGGTGCGGGTCCTTGCGGTGCAGCGCCTGGCAGCGCTGGGACGAGGAGACCGATGACCGCGATGAGCACGCCCAGCGAGGCTGCCGCCCCGAGCCGGCGAGGCCACCGGCGCGTCACGACCCGCTGCCCCACTCGAAGCGCTTGAGGATCGGATCGATGACGCTGCCCGCCAGGCGGAACCAGCTCTTCTCGGCGCCGGGCAGCACCGCGTCAGGGTCGATGACCAGGACGTTGATGGCGACCGTCGTGCGGCCGTCCGTGGCGGTCATCACGACGAGCGCCACGGGGCGCACCGATCCGGCCGTGCCCAAGTCTCCCCGGTAGGAGCGCGCGATGGCCGACAGGTGACCGATGGACGGCCGGTGGATGCGCGACTCAGGTCCGTCGTTCAGGACCATGGATGAGATCCGGCTCCGGAAGTCCTCGACCATCTGCTCCATCAGGTCGTTGGGTGAGGTCGAGGCTGGCGCACTGTTGACGCGAATAGCGACCTCCACATCATGGGCCGCGATGGCCGCGCCGAAGACCACGGCGCCATCGGCCCTCACGTCTGGTGACAGGAACGGCGGGTAGAAGAGCTGGTAGCTGTCACCCGGGCCGACGTGCAGCGGCCAGGTGCGCAGGGCCGGGACCGCCGGATCGACCACCATCGGCACGGGTAGGTCGCCCGTGGTCGGAGGCGTGGTGGGGCCGGTCGTGGGCGCGGGCGTGGGCGTTGGCGGCGGGGTCGGGGTCGGTCCGTTGGTGGGGGGTGCGATAGTGCCCAGCGCGCTCGGCTCGACTGTGCCAGCGGGGGCTGTGGGATCACTCGTTGCGGCGGCGGACGACGGGCTCGCGACCGATGGCGGAGTGGCGGCCTCGGAAGCAGCCGGATCAGGCGTGCGGTCCCCGCTGATGGGCGGCGGCGTGCCGGGCGGGCCTCCGCAAGCCTCGCCGGGGAGGCAGCTTGGTGGCGGCGGAGTGGGTGCCGACGCGGCGACTAGGATCACAGCGACGATGACGATGACCGCGAAGACCGCAGCGAAGATGGCCAGCAGCTTGGCGCCGGAGATGGCCGTGCCGGCGTTCCCGCGTTGCTGCGGCGACCAGTAGTTCGCGGTCGGCGCCCCATGTGGCGCGTATCCGGGCGGAGGGACTCCAGGCGGCGGGTGGCCCGTGCCTCCCGGAGGCGGCGGCTGCATCGTCATCTGGCCGTCTCTGTGACGCTGGCCCGCCGCGCGTCCTTGGGCAGAGCCCGAAGCGCCACGCCGCAGTTGCCGCAAAAGGTGTGCGTGAGGGTCGTGTGATGGCAGTTCGAGCAGACGATTGGGTCGCCGATGGGAATCTCCAGCGACTCCTGCAGGAGCCCCAAGTGGACGACCATGCGCAACCAGACCAGCGCTGCGGCTGCCAGCACGCCGACCACAAGGAGTGCCGGGATCTCCCGTAGCAGCAGCAAGGCGAGTACGGCCGCGACGTACAGCGCGGCCCCCGCCAGCAACGCGACCAAGGGCGTGCCCAGGACGCCCAGCCTGGAGCGGTCGCGTACCGGCGCCCGGTATCTGAGCCAGAAGGCGCCGCACATCGCGCCCACTGCACCAGCGGCGACCAGCGGCAGAGCGACGCCGTGGGTCAGGAGCCGGGCGATCCAGAGCAGCGAGTCCCCGCCCGGCCGCAGCCCGGCACCGAACAGGTCGATCGACTGGGCGATGACCTGCGCGCCGACGAAGGCCACCGCGGAGGTCGCCCCGAAGGACGCGCCATCCAGTACATCGTTGAATCGCCGATAGGGCAGAAGGATCAACGGGCCCACGAGCATCAACGCCACGGAGATGAGCGGCACGGCCACGCCGCGCAGCAGGATGAAGGCGGCGTCAGGAC
>JALZLQ010000128.1 GCA_030858605.1 Chloroflexota bacterium | reverse complement strand
GGATCGGTCGGCGCGTCGGTGGGCGCGTCGGTCGGCGCGTCGGTCGGCGCGTCGGTCGGCGCAAACGATGTCGCCGGGGCGCCAGCGGTCGCCGTCGAGGCCGGCCCCGTCGCCACCGGCGCGGTCGTCACGCAGGCTGCGGCCAGAAGGCTGACGAGGATCAAGGACGCTGGGATACCGCCTCGCGAGGTTCGCATCGATCTACCCCTTCATGGTCTGGTGACGGCCCGAAGGGTAGCGCCATGAGCGGCGCTTTCATAGCCCATCTCGAGTACGGCATGCACGATGCAGGGGTCGCTTCCGCGCGGTGTGCAGTCGATGGAGATGTGCAGCTGCGTGATGGCGGGCCCGGCCAGCAGTGGTCGATGCGCAGGAGCCCGAAGGGCAGCCCCTCCAGACGATCCGGGCGCCACGTGCTGCCCGGACCGAGCCCGACCGCGGCCTGCACATCGACCAGTCCGGCCGCCAGGTCGGTGAAGGCAGGCTCCCGGACGGTGACGTTGAAGTCGCCCGCCAGGAGCACCGTGTCACCGTTCGCCAGACGGCGGTCCACGAGCTCCCCACGGAGCCTATCGATGGCGGCGTCGCGCCCGCTCGCGTCGTAGCCGACCGGCAGGGGCAATGAGTCGAGCGTCGTGATGGAAGCAGGCAGCGGATGTGCGTTGACCACCAACACGTCGCGACCAGCGCCCAGGTCGAGGCGCGCCCAGACCGTGTGTGGCACGTTCCGCCAGCCCTCTTCCAGGATGGGATGAGCGCTCAGCAGGCCCATGCCGTAAGTGCCCTGGTGGGGCCGCAGGACGCGATGCGGGAAGCGCGCCACCAGCACCTCGTCGGCGGCGATGAGCGTGGCATCCTCCGGACGCAACTCCTGGAGGGCGAACACGCTCGAGGTGGACGCTCGGAGGAGAGCCACCACCTCCTGGGCGCTGGGGCCGCCCAGCGCCTGTCGGTTCCAACTGCTCACCGAGACGCGTACCGCACCGGGCGTCTCCTGCGGCGGCAATGAGATCGTGCCGGGCAGGAAGCGCACCAGCCCCACCACGAGGACCGCCGCCAGGGCCATCCGCAACGGCCGGCGAGGTCCGCCGCGCCGGGCCGCCGCATCCGATCGCGCCAGCGCCAACGGCGCCAGGAGGAGCGCCGCCAGGAAGAGGTGCGGCGCCAGGATCTGGCCGATGGCTAGCAGCCCGTTCCGCTGTGGCGCCAGCACCTGCTGCACAGACAACAGGAGCAGCGCCACTGGGTAGGCCGCGCCCAGCCAGAGCGCCGTGGCAGAGACGGAACGCGACATGGCCACTGACGGTAGCGCCTCCGGACCGGGGACGGCACGTCGTATCCTGCCTGGCATGGCACGACTTCAGACGCACGACGATCCGCCCATCCCGGCTCCTGGCACGCGGCTCAAGGGAAACGCCTTGGGCATCGACGTGGGCGGGACCGGCGTCAAGGCCGCGCTCGTTGACCTGGCGACGGGCAAGCTGGCCTCCGACCGCGTGCGCGAGCGCACCCCGCAACCGGCCACGCCTGAAGCCGTCTCGGAGACGGTCGCCTCCGTGGTCGCGCAGATACTCGATGGGGAGGACGTTCCGGACGACTTGCCGGTGGGTTGCGGCTTGCCTGGCGTGGTGACCGAGGGAACGCTGCGGACGGCGGCCAACATCGAGAAGGGCTGGATCGGGATCTCGGCAGAGGACCTCGTGCGCGGAGCGATCGGCCGGCGCGTAATGGCCATCAACGACGCCGACGCGGCGGGCCTGGCGGAGCTCACCTATGGCGCCGCGCAGGGCGTGATGGGCACGGTCCTGGTGCTGACCATCGGCACGGGCATCGGGTCGGCCCTCTTCATCGATGGACGGCTCGTGCCCAACACGGAGCTCGGCCATCTGGAGTTCCACGGCAAGGACGCCGAGACACGCGTCAGCGGCGCGGCTCGCACGCGACGTGGCCTGGGTTGGAAGCGATGGGCACGGGAGTTCGACGAGTACCTGGGGCGGCTGGAGCTCTACTTCTGGCCGGACCTGATCATCCTGGGCGGAGGCGTCAGCAAAGACATCGCCAAGTACGGCCACCTGTTGACCACGCGGGCGCCCGTCAAGGCAGCCCAGCACCTCAACGCATCCGGGATCATCGGCGCTGCCTATGCGGCCGCCGCGGCCTTCGGTGTGGCCAAGCCCAAGCCCGCGCGGCGTCAGGCGCGCAAGAGCGTCGAGGCGCCTGCCCGGCGCGGGTCCTGATCTTGGGTACTCGCCCTCTCTGATGCAGCTGCACCTTCTGGATGCCACTTACGAGCTGTTCCGCTCCCACTTCGGCCGGCCGCCCCACGCCGATCCAGATGGCGTGGCCGTGGGTGCGACCGTCGGGCTGGTCGAGAGCACCCTCTCTCTCCTGCGTGAGGATGGCGTGACCCACCTGGGGGCCGCCTCCGACCACGTCATCCGCTCCTGGCGAAACGATCGATATC